>JANNEX010000363.1:0-4161 GCA_031379155.1 Rubrivivax sp. | reverse complement strand
TGCCGTCTTTGGGGTTGAAGTCATGGCCCACGGAATTGCGGATGCCGGTGGCGTAGACCTCACGCTTGCTGCCGTCAAAGGCGTTCATGCGCACCATGCCGCCAATGCCGACCTTGTTGTAGAGGTCGATCTTGTCGCGCGGCTGCACGTTGTGCGGCTGGCCCAGGCTGACGTAGAGCATGCCGTCGGGGCCGATCTTGCACACGCGCGCGCCGTGGTTGTAGGACTCTTCTTCCTCCGGAATCAGCTTGCCCTGGCTGACGACTTCAATCACCGCCACGTCCGGGCCTTCATAGAAGAATTCGGCGGCCGGGAAGTTCAGGATGCGGTTGTGTTCGGCCACGATGAGGAAGCCGTCTTTGGTCCAGCACACGCCGTTGGGGTTGGTGAACTTTAAGCTCGGTGCGAAGGACTTGACCTCGGTCGCTGCGTCGCCGCTGTTGCGGTTGGTGACGGCCCACACGGTGGTCTTGCGCGTGCCCACAAACAGCATGTTTGTGCTGGGTGCCACGGCCATGTGGCGCGCGTCGGGCACCACGGCGTAGAGGTCGATCTTGAAGCCGGGTGGCAGTTTGACGAGCTTGAGGTTGGCCTTGATGGCGGCGGCATTGGGTCCGCTTTGTGGCACGACCGGGATGTTGAGGTCGGTGGTCGCGACCTTCATCTGCTTGAGTTTTTCGATGTTCTGTTGCGCAGAGGCTGGCACGGTCACCGCACACACCAGGGCGGCGGCGGCCACCCAACGCAAAGCGGGCAAACCGTTCATGGGGTTCAAGGACATGTCTCAATCTCCTGTGGATTTTGATTGCACCAATTCGCCAAACACTCCCGCCCTGTGGGGGTCGGTGCTAATCTGACGCAAGCGGCATTCCACCTGGGGAACACCCCAGGCCGGCATGGCCCCACCGGGCAGCACTTTGTCGTGCCCAGGTTGCACCTGACCCATTGCGCGACACCTGTTGCGTACAGTGTTCAAATTCTGTGCAGTTGTGGCGGGGGCAAACGCCTGCTAGCGTTCGGCCCGCCAGCCCGGTTCGCACTGCAATGAACCGGCGTGGAGGAGACAAAAAGAATGAATGCCTTGGACGAAAGAACCCTGGCCCATGCGCGCGCTTTGCGCGAGCGTGGCGTGGCCATGCCGCCTGACGGCATGCCTGCGGGCGTGATCCTGGACAGTTGGGCGCGCTGCATGGATGTGGGACTCAACGCCAGCGCGCGCCTGAGCGTGCCCGTGGTCGACCGCAGCGAGCTGGCCCAGCGCCGCGAACGCAGCGACTTCGTGCGCCGCCTGGCCCAGGCCGAACTGGAAACCCTGTCGCGCCAGATCTCGGGCTCCAACTTCTTGCTGGCCTTTGCCGACAGCGCCGGTGTCATCCTGGACCTCTACGCCGACAACCGCTTCAGCATGAGCAGCGCCGACGCCGGCATCGTGGTGGGCAGTTGCTGGAGTGAATCACTGGCCGGCACCAACGGCCTGGGCACCGCGCTGGCCACCGCCCAAGCAGTGGCCGTGACCGGACTGGAACACTACTTCTTGCAGTTGGGTGATGTGTCATGCACCGCAGCGCCGGTGCATGACGCGCACGGCCAGATCGTGGGCGTGCTGGACGCGTCGTCTTACTACGAATCGCGCCAGCGCCACACCCAGGCCTTGGTGCAGATGGCGGCCACGCACATCGAAAATGGCCTGCTGGCGCACCAGATGCGCGGCCACCTGGTGCTGGCCGTGCACCCGCGCGCCGAGTACCTGGGCACGCTGAGCGCGGGCCTCTTGGCCTTTGACGGCGACGGGCGCCTGGCTGCGGCCAACAGCCACGCACGCAGCTTGCTCAGCGGCCTGGAAGCCAGCCGTGGCACGCAGTTCGAAGAACTTTTTGGCGAGCCCTTGGACCAGATGCTGGCGCGCGCCCACCAAGGCGCCGATGTGCGCCTGCGCGACGCCCTGGGCAGTGCACTGCTGGCGCGCGTGGTCGGGCGGCCGGCCTGGGTTGCGCCACACTCAGGCGTTAGCCTGGCGGTCGGCGCAAGCCCGCTCGAGGCATCTGCCTTGGCGCCCGCCCTGGCCTTGGCAGCGCAAACCACGGGCCAAGGCCCAGCCCAAGCTGCGGCCCCAAGCCGCCAACGCCTAACAGCGCAAGCAAGTGCTCCAGCCGGCATCGAATTCCTGGCCGATGACCCGGCCGTGCAGCTGGCCTGCCAGCAGGTGCAAGCCGCCGTGCGCCTGGGCGTGCCCATCTTGTTGTATGGCGAAACCGGCACCGGCAAAGAAATGCTGGCGCGCCACGCCCACGCCCATGCCATGGCCGCCTGCGCTCGCAAGGGCGAATTTGTCGCCGTCAATTGCGCGGCGCTGCCGGCAGACCTGTTTGAAGCCGAACTCTTTGGCTACGTGCCTGGCGCCTTTACCGGTGCGCGGCGCGAAGGCAGTGCCGGCCTCATCGTGGCGGCTGACGGCGGCACGCTGCTGCTGGACGAGGTGCGGGAACTGCCCCTGCGCCTGCAAGCGGCGCTGCTGCGCTTCATGGACGAGCAGACCGTGCGCCCCGTGGGCGGCACCAAACTGCGCCGCGTCAACGTGCAACTGCTGGCCGCCACGCACGCCGACCTGCAAGCCGAAGTGGCCGCCGGCAACTTCCGCGAAGACCTGATGTACCGCCTCAACACCGTGCGTGTCTGGCTGCCGCCCCTGCGCAGCCGGCGCGACCTGGCGGCCGCTGCGCGCTGGGTGCTGCATGGCATGGCACCGCGCGCGGCGCTGGCCGACAGCGCCCTGGCCAGCCTGGCCCACCACAGCTGGCCGGGCAACTTCCGCGAACTGCGCTCGGTGCTGACCCGTGCGCTGTTGGCGCGCGGCGACGAAGCTGGCGCACCCTTGCTGCTGGCCGCCGACATCGACGCCGTCCTGCCCGGTCACCACGGCACGGCAGCGGCGGGTTCCCTGCTGCAACGCAGTGCTGCAGAACTGGTGCGCACCGAATTTGAGCGCACCGGGCACTCGGTGAGCCAGACATCGCGCAACCTGGGCATCTCGCGCACCACGGTGTATCGGCACCTGCGGGCCTGACAGGTCGTTGCTGCCAGGGACCAGGGCCACCGCATTGCGCTTCACTTGGAAGTTAGCTGCTGCACGCCCGACACTGAACCTCAGGACAAGCCGGTCGCGAAGTTAGGGATTGCTGGCGCCTGACGTGCGCCTAGAGTCCGCCCCCTGCGCCCACTTTGGCGGGCAAGCGGGCCTTGTGCCCAAGCTTTCATGAGCGAAACCGTCGCCCCCGAATACGCACGTTTTGTTGCCGATGAGCGGCGCGCCCAGCGCCTGCCCGCGGCGGCGGCGGCGCTGCCAGAGGGCGCTGCTGGCGACACTGTTTTCATCGACAGCGAACGTGCCGGCGCCCTGTTGCGGGTGGCCGCGCGCCGCGCCGCCGGGCTCTTCCGCCCTAGCGAAGCCAACGCCAAACGCGAAGTGGTGTGGGTCAGCGGTGGCAACGAACTGGCCGTGTCGCTGGACGCATTGCAGGTGCAGTTTGCCGACGGCCTGGTGCGCTTGCAACTGGCGGTGCGCTGCGACCAGACCGGCGCCACCACCGTTACCGTCAGCTTCGCCTGTGGTTCGCTGAACGAACCCACCGGCCTTTACGCCGCCACTCCGCGGCGACCCGTTGGCGCAGCGCTGGTGGTCACGCTGTGGGGCGACGCTTTGGTGGCATTTGCCTGGCAATGCCTGCTGGGCCTGGCCACCGGCATGGCGGCGGCGCTGGGCAAAGACCAGCGTGGCAACGTGCTGGTGCCGGTGGAACTGGTGGCCACTGCAAAGGGTCTTGTGGTGGCACCCATGGCGCGCCACCACTTTGCGGGCAGCAGTGGCCTCAAGCCGGCGGCGCAGGCGCGCAAAGGCCGGCCATGAGCCTGTCAGGCACTGACCTGGGCGTGCTGGGCAAACTGGCCGAGGCGCTGGGCATCTTCAGCGCCGGCCAACCCAATGGCGACTGGTTCGCCAAGCCCGATGTCTACCTCAAGCAGGTGCTGGCCAACCCCACGCAGCGTGCAGCGCTGGTGGCCTTCATCGACGAGGCCTTGGGTGGCGAAGACCGCCGCACCGTGGGCAGCACGACCTGGTTGCCGCTGGTGTCGCTGAGCAACCCACCGCTGAGCGTGTGCCTG
>JANNEX010000356.1:0-6879 GCA_031379155.1 Rubrivivax sp. | reverse complement strand
GCGGAATCTCCAACCCCACCAACAAACCCACCAGCATCACCATGCCGTAGAGCAGCACGCGAAACGCGCTGCTGGCCGACGTGGGCAGGCTGCTGTGCGCGGCAAACAGCAGCGCTGGCATGAGGCCGCCGACGAGGCCGACGAGCAGTTCAATGCGCAGAAAGTGCGCCACCAGTTGGCGGTCAAGAAAACGGCTCAGCCAAGAGCCCAGTCCCATGGCAAACAGGTAGCAGCCGATGACGGTGCTGAATTGCAAGACCGAGTCGCCCAGCAGATAGCTGGCTAAAGCGCCGGCAGCCAGTTCGTAGACCAGGCCGCAGGCGGCGACGACGAAGACGGAGGTGAGCAGGGCGAGTTCGGCAAGCGAGATGCGGCCCGCGCCTTCAGACGAATTCACTTCGGTGGCTGCCCTTGTCATCGGGCAAGCGTACCGCAGGGCTGTCAATGCGTGCCGCAGGGCTTGATCGCGCCCGCGCTTGCCACGACACTGCGCGCGATGCGTCCTCAAAATCAGGGACGCTGGCGCGAGGGGCGGCGGGGAGAATGACTTGATGAACGAGGGACAGGACTTTGCCCTGACCACGCCCAGGCGGCGGGCGATTGTGTTTGCCGACCTGATGGAATCGGTACGCCTTTACGAGCAGTTTGAAACCCGCACCATCGACAACTGGCGCCGCTTTGCCGCCCTGGCGCGCGACAGTCTGGCGCCCGCCCACGCTGGACGCCTGGTGCGTGTCGTGGGCGACGGCCTGCTGCTCGAATTCGACACCGCTGCTGCGGCCACCGCCGCTGCCCACGCCTTGCACCAAGCGCTGGCCAGCTTCAACGGACCGGACGCCGGCGAAGCGGCGATGTGGTTGCGTGTAGGCGTGCACCTGGCCGACGTGGTGACCGAGGAGCACGAACTCTGGGGCAATGGCGTGAACCTGGCAGCGCGGCTGGCGGCCATCGCGCAACCCGGCCAGACGGCTGCATCCACCGAAGTCAGAGCTGACTTGACCGACGGCGTGCATGCTCACATTGAAGACCTGGGCCTGCGTTACATGAAACACGTGAGCGAGCCCATGCGGGTGTGGTTGTTGAACACGCCGGGCGCCAACGTGCAGCGCAATGGCCCTGTGGCGCCGAGCAGCGCTGACCTTCGCCCGGCCATCGCCGTGGTGCCTTTCACGGCCCTGCCCGCCGACGCCGAACACGACGCGCTGGGTCATGCCATGGCCGACGACATCATCGCCAGCCTGTCGCGCCATCCGGGCCTGCGTGTGCTGTCGCGCGTGAGCACGGCGGCCGTACGCGGGGTGCCACTGGAATTGCCAAGGCTGCGCGAATTGCTGGGTGCGTCGTTCTTACTCAGCGGCCACTTCTATGTGCGTGGCAATCGTGTGCGTCTGGCCGCCGAGCTGTGCGAATTGCAAGGCGGCCAGGTGCTGTGGGCAGGCGGCGTGGGCGGCGATGTCGACGCCCTCTTCGAAGGCCAGGACGAGCTGGTGCCGCACATCGTGTCGCAGGTGTCGCAGCAGGTCATGGCCCATGAACTGGCAAGAGTGCGCAGCTTGCCGATGGATTCGTTGGCGTCCTATTCGTTGCTGTTGGGGGCCAATGGTTTGCTTCACAGCCTGGTGCAGCAAGACTTTGGCCGCGCTCGTGAGGTGCTTGAACACCTTGCCGAACGCCACCCGCGTGAGGCCGCGCCGCCGGCTCTGATGTCAGCGTGGCACGTCTTTCGCATCTTGCAGGGTTGGGCCGAAGATCCAGCCGCAGAAGGCGACATGGCAATGCGAATGGCGGCTCGCGCCATGGACAACAACCCCGAACAACCCACAGCCCTTGTAGCCGATGGTGTGGCACGCATTTTCACGAAACGTGACTTCAAGGGCGCCAGGCAAAGTTTCAATAAAGCTGTCACGTGCGATCCCACTTACGCATTGGCGTGGGCACGGCTGTCCGAGACCGAGTCGCAAGCTGGTGAGCACGAAACCGCGTTGGCATCCGCCTCTCGTGCCATCGACCTTTCGCCGCTAGATCCACAGCGATTTGTCTATGAGTCGTTTGCCGCGACGGCGGCTTGGAAGACGGGCAGCTATGGCGTGGCCGCCAGACACGCGCGCGAGTCGATCCGGCTGCATGCCATGCACGCGCCGCCTCACCGGCTGCTGATCGCCTCCCTGTGGTTTCAGGCCGAACACGAACAGGCGCGCACCGCAGTGGCGACCTACTTGCGGCTCATGCCAGGCTCACGTGTCAGCGCAAGTCCCTCGACCACGGGCGATGCAGTCATGAACAGCCCATTTGCGCAGGCCCTTCTGCAAGCCGGATTGCCGCCTTGAAGCCAATCACCACGAAACCGTTCCCGCATCCGAACTCAACCTCCTGGAGTCGCATCCATGTCAACCAGCAGCAGTGTTTTGGCCCAGTGGCTTACCGGCGCAGGATTTAGCAGCCTCACGCCGACACAACCAGGCTGGAGCGCCCTGACGCCCGCGCAACCGGGCTGGAGCGCCCTGACGCCTGTGGACCCGTATGCCGCGCTGGCTGGGCTGACACCCGTGCAGCCTGGCAGCAAGAAGTCGTTCACCCCGGTACAGCCCGGTGGCCAAGGCAGTTGGGCACCTGTGGATCCCTGGGTAAACCGCGTGCCGCTGCATGCTCAGGCTCGCCCCACACCGGCGCCACCGCCGCGCGGCAGCATAGATCCTGCCTGGGTTTTTGCCAGCGCAGAGGCCTTGACCGCGCAAGCCCTGCGTCGGTCTAACGCCAAAGTGGTGAGGATGCCAGATCACTACCTGTCGCCAAGCCAGCTCTTTGAGGCGGCGAATGTTGGCAGGCGGCTGGCCGGCACGCACCTGTGGCGTTGGTCACCCGAATTTCGCGTCAAGACCGTGGCCTGCGAATTGATCAGCCGCACCCAGGTGGTGGCGCAGACGGTGCTGGTGCTGCGCGACATCCAGCAGTCTGGCAAGGGCTATCAGTTCCCGGCTGAAACCTTGTTTTCCTTGGAACCACCATGGCCGCCGGTCTATGTTGCTGACCAGATCGACAAGGTCTTGCGCGCTGCCGTCGAGCGCGAAGATCGCTTGCCCGAAATACTTTCGCAGGCTGCGGGTTTCTGGCCCTTCTACGAATCGATCATCGGCTTTTCACTGGACTCTGCGCCAAGCCTGGCAGAAGTACTGGCCGTGGGTGACGACTGGGTTATCCACGTGTTGATGGCCCTCAAACATGCCTGCGCGATTCACCGGCCGGTGCAGTCGAATTCTTTGGTGTTGCCGGTCATCGCCACGCCAGGCCATGGCTCACTGCCCAGTGGGCACGCCACCACGGCGGCATTTACTTCAGAGTTGTTGCGCCTGTTGGTGTATGGCGGCAAGTCTCTGCGCGCGCAACAGCTAGACCGCCTGGCCCGCCGCATTGCCTTCAACCGGGTGGTGGCCGGTGTGCACTTTCCTGTGGACAGCCAAGTCGGGTACGCATTGGGCACGCAGCTGGCGCGCATGCTCGCGGCCTGGGCTGGCGCACCGCGCAGGAAGGCGCCTGCATGCCTACGTGCGACCGACATCCTGGTTGACGACTTCACACTGCCTGAAGACGGTCCGCTTCCCGTTGAAAGGCACGGCATTGGCGTAGTTCCACTGCCCAATGTGCAGGCGCTGTGGCGCCAGGCCCAGGCAGAAGCACAGTTGCTTGTACGGCAGGATACGAAATGAGCACGCGCTGGGATCACCGAGAGACGCAGGCGCACAAGCAACCCGTATCGCCCGAGCCAGGCTCGAAGCAGGCGGCGCAAGCACCCTGGCATCGCGGCTTGGACCCTTACTTCCGCTGGGCACAACTCACCCGATGGCGCGGATTCACCGTGCATGCGGGATGGGAGCGGGTCGAGCCCAAAGACTCCTACATCCAGATCCTGGCGCGCGCCAAAGACCAGGACATGCTCAATGCGGTCCTTGCCTGTGGATGGCTGCTCGTTTCGTGCGCCTATCGCAATAAGATTCCCGGCACCATCAGCCATGCCCTGTTTTTTTCGGCCCGCGTGGCGCGCATCGATGAAGACAAACTGGTGGCAAACGAATTGGGGCTGCGTTGGGAGCTTGCCTTGCCGCTGCGCGATGCTGAGCGCCAGGCCTCAGGCTCAACTGATGGCTTTTTTGGTCCCTCGCGCAGCCTTGTCAACTTCCAGGCAGCGAACGCAGCCGGTGTCGCCATTCGCGCCGTCCAGCCATTGGACCTTGTCGGGTCAGAACCCCAGACCTTGCTGCTTGGCGCAGTGGCAGTCATCGACTTTGGCTGCCCGTTTCTGAATCAGCGTTTTGTCACCGACGACAAACCCGGCCTGGCCCGCGTAATGGCGCTGTGGGATCAAGGCGGCGGCGTGCGAAGCTTTGCCCACATCAAAGACGCACACAAAAGAGCGCTGGCTGAGCAAGGTTGGCCATGGCTCGTTCCGCAGAATTTCGACTATGGGCGCGAGATGGGCCCTAAGGCGTTGCAAGCCTTGGTTGAATGTGCACGTGACACGCAGCAACGCCCGCTGCTGGATGAGCGCGACATCTACCGCAGCGTGGACTACCTCATTGACTACGAGGATCCGCGTCGACGCATCTGGTCTGCCACCCATGGCGGCCATGTGCTGGACGTGGCTGGCGGCGGCACTGACCCGC
The DNA here is from genome assembly GCA_031379155.1 of Rubrivivax sp. Lineage (GTDB taxonomy): Bacteria > Pseudomonadota > Gammaproteobacteria > Burkholderiales > Burkholderiaceae_C > Rubrivivax. The sequence continues at coordinate 2,221 of JANNEX010000356.1, read as the reverse complement.
TGTCTGGAAGCGACACCGAGCACAGCGACCCCGCGTCATGGGCCGGGCTGGTTTTTGTGCAACTGCCCTCACTGACAGCCGCCGACAGCTCTGGCGGCGCACTCAGCGCGCACTTGCTTGACGGCGTGCGCTACGCACTCAGCGTCAGCGAGCCGGGAGAGCCCTTGGTGGTCAACATCAGCTATGGCACCTTTGCCGGGCCGCATGACGGCAGCTCGATGATTGAAGCCGCGATGGATGAGCTGTTGGCCCAGCGCAGTGAAAACTTCGCCATCGTATTGGCTGCAGGCAACGCACGCGACGCCCACTGTCACGCGCGACGCCAGGTGCGCCATGAACGCAGCGCGCTGCTTCGCTGCTGGATGGCGGCCGGTGACACCACCGACACTTTTGTCGAAATCTGGTACACCGACCCCAAAGTGGATGCGAACCTGGAGGCCCGCGTGCGTGGGCCCAACCGCCAGTGGAGTCAGTGGGTTGCGCCCGGCGAGCACGATCTGCTGCGCGACAGCGGCCGCGCGCGCACGGTAGTGGCCATGCTCAGGCACGACCGCTGGGTGCCCAATGCAGATCCATCGATGGTCCTGTTCGCGATAGCGCCAACTGGCATACCGGCTGATGTGCCCACTGAACAATCCGATGCGGGCATGTGGGAAATCGAATTGCGCATGGTCGGGCGCGGTTCAAAGGACCAGGGCTTGGTCGAAGTTCAGGCTTGGATAGAGCGTGACGACCCGGGCTATGGGCAAGCGGGCGCAAGGCCCTACTTCTTGGACCAATTGGCCGACGATGAGGTAAACACGCTCAGCAGCATTGCGACGGGGCAGTGGACGCTGGCCGCCGGGGGATTCAATCTTGGCACCGGACAAGCGACCCACTATTCGTCGTTGGCCAACCTGCCACAGATGAATAGGCGGCGAATGGTGCTGGCCGGCTGCGAAGAGGACGAAACAACCCCCAGCATTGCCGCAGCTGCGGTGCGCAGCGCTGAGGTCTATCGCATGAATGGCACCAGCGTGGCGGCTCCCGCACTGGCTCGCCGCATCTACAAGCGCATGGTCGAAGGTGCCCTCGTTTCGCACTGGCAATGGCCTAAAGTGCTGCGCGCGATGGTCAAAGCGCAAGCCTCCGAGCGGCCCATTCTCAAAGAACCCGAGGTCGAATGACAGCGTTCGGCCGTGGTCCGCGCCCACGCGGCGGGATGCGGGTCACGGTGGCGACAGCTGGCCTGGTTCCAGGCGGCAACAATCCCCACCCATGCCCACCCTCTACCTAGTCCGCCACGGCCAAGCCAGTTTTGGCGCAGCCGACTACGACCAACTCAGTGAACTGGGCGCGCGCCAGTGCCACGCCCTGGGCCAGCACCTGGCCCAGCGTGGACTGAAATTCGACGCCGTGTTGCGTGGCAGCCTGCGCCGCCATCAGCAGTCACTGGCCGCCTTGAGCGAAGGATTCAGCGAAGGCTTTGGCACGCTGCCTGCCGCTCTGGAATGGCCAGGCCTGAACGAATACGACAGCGAAGCGCTGATCCGCGCCATCCACCCCGGCCCCTTGGCCAAGCCCGATTCACCCGGGGTGTATCGCGCCCACTTTCGGCTGCTGCGCCAGGCTCTGCAAGCCTGGATGGCGGGCCGCAGCCAGCCGGTGGGCATGCCGCGCTATGCGGATTGGGTGGCAGGCATCACAGCCGCGCTGGACCATGTGCGCGCGCAGCACAGCGGCGATGTGTTGATGGTGTCCAGCGGCGGGCCCATCTCCACCGCCGTGGGCCATGTGCTGGGCACATCGGCCGAGACCACCATTGAGCTCAACCTGCGCATGCGCAACAGCGCGCTGACCGAATTTGCCTTCACGCCCAAGCGCCACATGCTGGTCAGCTACAACCATGTGCCGCACCTGGACCAGCCCGCTCGCGCCGACTGGATCACCTACAGCTAGTCTGCTGCCTAACCGTGCACTGCCGCTGACACGATCAGCCCAATGGCGATGCACATGGCCGCCACCACGATGGCCAGGGCGACGTTTTTCTTCTCGACGATTTCGTCCCACAGCTTGTAGGGCGTGAACTTGTCGATGACGATGAAACACAGCCAGAACACGGCCACGCCCAACAGCGCAAACAGGGCCGAGCCGACAAAGATGCCGGGCTTGAGCCATTCGATTCCCATCATGTCAGCTCTCCTTAGAAGTTAGGTTTTACTTGTGGCCACCGCCGCCACTG
>JANNEX010000341.1:0-8258 GCA_031379155.1 Rubrivivax sp. | reverse complement strand
GATGATGTCGTGCTTGACCTTGATGCCGGTGATTTCTTCAAAGGCCTTGGTCAGCGTCTTGCTCTCGTATTCGTGCGTGGTGATGGTCTCTGAGACCACCGCAATTTCAGTGATGCCCTTGGCCTTGAGCTTGGCGGCGGCTTCGGCAAACCACTTCAGCTCGGCCGCTTGTGCGTCTTTGCTGAGGGTGGAGGGCTGGAACTCGCTGTCTATCCATTTCTTGGCGGCATCAGCACCTGCCGGCGCGGCGGCCACGGCCGGCGTTGCCGGTTTGGCCTCTTCCTTCTTGCCACAGCCCACCGCCGCCAACATCAAGGCGGCAGCAGCCAGCGCGGTTATGCGCAGTTTCATCGTCTCTCTCCTGTTATGTCGTTGAAACTTCCCCGTCGAACACCTTGTGAACGTCAGCCCCGGGGAAGCGATGGGCCGGATTCACGATGAAGCTAAAAGCTTAGCCGCGCCGCATCACAAACGCCAGCACCAGCATCGAAATCACAAAGCTGATCCAGATGCTGGGCTCCGTCGTCAGCGACAACCATTCCATCAATTTTTTGCTCAGCCCGACAAAAGCCAGGTTGATGTAGGCGGCGCACAGCAGGCCAATGAAGAGGCGGTCACCACGCGTCGTGGCCAACGGCAAAAAGCCTTTGCGCAGCAGCGTGGGCTGTTTGATTTCCCACACCGTCATGCCCACCAGCATGAGTGCGATGCAGGTGAAAAACACCGCCACGGGCGTGGTCCAGACCATCCAGGCAAACATGTCAGCAGCCCTCTTTCATACGCGGCGTCATACCCGGCCTCATACCCTACCCATGGCAAAACCTTTGGCGATGTAGTGGCGCACAAACCAGATGACGATGGCGCCGGGCACGATGGTCAGCACGCCGGCGGCTGCCAGCGTGGCCCAGTCCATGCCGGATGCTGACACCGTGCGCGTCATGGTGGCCACGATGGGCTTGGCGTTCACGCTGGTGAGTGTGCGTGCCAGCAGCAGTTCGACCCAACTGAACATGAAGCAAAAGAAGGCCGCCACGCCCACACCGGCCTTGATGAGCGGCACGAAGATGGTGAGGAAAAAGCGCGGGAATGAATAACCGTCGATGTAGGCAGTTTCGTCAATCTCGCGCGGAATGCCGCTCATGAAGCCTTCCAAGATCCACACCGCCAGCGGCACGTTGAAGACCAGGTGCGCCAACGCCACCGCCAGGTGCGTGTCCATCAAACCCACCGTGCTGTAGAGCTGGAAAAAAGGCAGCAAAAACACGGCCGGCGGCGTCATGCGATTGGTCAGCAGCCAGAAGAACAGGTGCTTGTCGCCCAAAAAGCTGTAGCGGCTGAAAGCATAGGCCGCCGGCAGCGCCACGGTCAGCGAGATGACGGTGTTGATGGCGACGTAAATCAAGCTGTTGATGTAGCCCGAGTACCAGCTGGCGTCGGTGAAGATGGTGCGGTAGTTGTCCAGCGTGAAGTGCAGCGGCAACAGCGTGAAGCTGGACAAAATTTCCTGGTTGGTCTTGAAGCTCATGTTGACCATCCAGTAGATGGGCAGCAGCGCAAACACGATGTAGGCGATGAGGAAGAGGCTGCGCTTTTTCATGGTGGCGCGCCCCCTTCGGTGGATGCCGTGCCCACGCGCTGCATCCAGTTGTAGAGCACGAAACACAGCAGCAAGATGATGAGGAAGTAGATCAGCGAAAAGGCCGCCGCCGGCCCCAGGTCAAACTGGCCCACCGCCTTTTGCGTCAGGTACTGGCTGAGGAAAGTGGTGGCATTGCCGGGGCCGCCGCCAGTCAGCACAAAGGGTTCGGTGTAGATCATGAAGCTGTCCATGAAACGCAGCAGCACGGCAATCATCAGCACGCCGCGCATCTTGGGCAACTGTATGAAACGGAACACCGCAAACTTGCTGGCGCCGTCGATGCGCGCGGCTTGGTAGTAGGCGTCAGGAATGCTGCGCAGCCCGGCGTAACACAGCAGCGCCACCAGCGGTGTCCAGTGCCACACGTCCATCACCAGCACGGTCAGCCAGGCGTGGGTGGCGTTGCCGGTGTAGCTGTAATCAAAGCCCAGGCCTTTGAGCGCGGCGCCCAACAGGCCAATGTCGGCGCGGCCGTAGATCTGCCAGATGGTGCCGACGACATTCCACGGGATCAAGAGCGACAGCGCCACCACCACCAGCACCGCGCTGGCCTTCCAGCCGGTGGCTGGCATAGACAGCGCCAGGGCAATGCCCAACGGAATTTCAATCGCCAGCACGGCCAGCGAAAACTGCAACTGCCGCCACAACGCGGCGTGCAAGTCGCCGTCGCGCATGACGCTGGCGAACCATTCGGTGCCGACGAAGACACGGCGCTCGGGGCTGATGATGTCTTGCACCGAGTAGTTCACCACCGTCATCAAAGGCAGGATGGCCGAGAAGGCGACGCAGATGAAGACCGGCAATATCAGCCACCAGGCCCTTTGGTTGACGGGCTTGGTGGTGGTACTCACTTGACCAACTCCTCGTCTTTGTAGAAGCAAGTGTGATCGCCCAGCACTTGCAACCAGGCGCTGCTGCCGACAGCGGGTGCGCTCACTTCGGGTGCCAGCCTGGCCTTCACGGTGTGGCCGCCCAGGGTGGCGGTCAGCATCTGGTGCGTGCCAACGTCTTGCAGCATGGTCACCTGCGCGGGCAGCGCACCCATGGTGTCGGCGTCGGCCAGTGACAAGTATTCGGGCCGCACACCCAGCTTGAGTTCGCCGTCAGGCAAATCACGCGGCAAGACACGCGGCGATGCCAGGCTGCGGCCAGCCACCTCAAGCTGGCCTGCGTGGGCCCGTGCCGGCAAAAAATTCATGCCCGGCGAGCCAATGAAGTGGCCGACAAAGGTGTGCGCCGGCCGCTCAAACAGCGCTTCGGCCGAGCCCACCTGCACGGTGCGGCCACGCGTCATGACCAGCACTTCTTCGGCGAAGGTCAGCGCCTCCACCTGGTCGTGGGTGACATAGATCAGCGTCAGTTTCAGTTCATGGTGAATCTGCTTGAGCTTGCGCCGCAGCTGCCACTTCAGGTGCGGGTCTATCACCGTCAGCGGCTCATCGAAGAGCACCGCAGACACGTCAGAGCGCACGAGGCCACGGCCCAAAGAAATCTTCTGCTTCTGGTCGGCCGACAGGTTGGCGGCGCGCTGGTCCAGCTGGTGGCTCATCTCCAGCATCTCGGCAATCTGACCCACACGCTGGGCGATTTGCGCGGCTGGCACTTTGCGGTTCTTGAGCGGGAAGGCCAGGTTTTGGGCCACCGTCATGGTGTCGTAGATGACCGGGAACTGGAACACCTGCGCGATGTTGCGCTGCTGCGGCGTGGTGCGCGTGACGTCGACCCCGTCAAAGCTGACGCTGCCCTTGGACGGCACCAGCAGGCCCGACATGATGTTGAGCATGGTCGTCTTGCCGCAGCCCGACGGGCCCAGCAGCGCGTAGGCGCCGCCGTCACGAAAGCTCATCTTCAGCGGCAGCAGCGCATAGTCGGCGTCGCTGGCCGGGTTGGGCTTGTAGGCGTGGGCCAGGTCGAGGTCTATGCGCGCCATGTCAAGGCTTCGAATAGGTGTTAGGCGCCAGCAGCAAGCTGTCGTCGGCACCGAACAGGTAGACCTGGCTGGCACTAAGGTGCAGGGTTAGTAGCGCACCCAGATCGAAGAAGTGAACGCCGGTGAGTTGTGCCACCAGCTCACCCACGCCGGTGTGAACGTGCACGAAAGTGTCTGAGCCTGATATCTCGGCCAGTTCCACGGTGCCGGGCAAGGCCACATCGCCGGGGCGCGGCTGCACACGCAAGGCGCTGGCACGCACGCCCAGGGTCAGCTTGCCCGGGTTTTGCGTGGGCAACAGCAACAAGGGGCCGCCGCTGATCTGCACGCCTTGCGCCGTGGCCTGGGCGGCCATCAAATTCATAGGCGGGTCGCTGAAAGCGCGCGCCACGCGCAGGCTTTGCGGGCGGTGAAAGACCTCGGCCGTAGGGCCGTATTGCAGCAGCTCACCCTGGTCCAGCACGGCGGTGTGGCCGCCCAGCAGCAGCGCTTCACCGGGCTCTGTGGTGGCGTAGATAACGGTGCTGTCACCACTGGCAAAGAGCTGTGTCAGCTCTTCACGCAGCTCTTCGCGCAGCTTGTAGTCCAGGTTCACCAGCGGCTCGTCCAGCAGCATCAGCGGCGCGCCTTTGGCCAGCGCACGGGCCAACGCCACGCGCTGCTGCTGGCCGCCCGACAACTCGGCCGGCAAGCGTGGCAAAAAAGCTTCGATGTGCAGCCGCGCGGCCAGGTCTTTGACTCTGGCGTCAATGTTCTTCTCGCCGCGCAGGCGCAACGGTGAGGCAATGTTGTCGGCCACCGTCATCGACGGGTAGTTGATGAACTGCTGGTAGACCATGGCCACGTTGCGTTCGCGCACGCCCACGCCGGTGACGTCGGCGCCGTCCACCAGGACACGACCGCTGCTGGGTTTGTCCAGCCCGGCCATGACACGCATCAGGCTGGTTTTGCCGGCCTGCGTGGCGCCCAGCAGCACGGTCACCGCGCCGGGGCGCGGGGCCAGGTTCATGGGCGCCAGCCAGCGCGCGGCGCCGACCTGTTTGGTGATGCTTTCAAGCACCAACTGCATGCAGCCTATCCTTGTGCGCCCACCGGGGCGCTGTTGGCATTCTTGAGCGAAGCACCACGTTTTCCCTGCTGGGTTTCCCTGGCTTGCTCTGGGGCGATAAGCTTGCCCTGAAATAGCAGGAGACCGCAGATGAAGCACATCTTGGCACTCGATCAGGGCACGTCCAGTTCACGCAGCATCGTCTTTGACGAGCTGGGCCGTGTCGTGGCCATGGCGCAGCGCGAATTCACGCAGCATTTTCCTCAGCCGGGCTGGGTCGAGCATGACCCTGAAGAAATCTGGAGCAGCCAACTGGCCACCGCCCATGAAGCACTGGCGCGCGCGGGGCTGACGGCCAAGGACGTGGCCGCCATTGGCATCACGAACCAGCGTGAGACCACGGTGGTGTGGAGCCGGCGCACTGGCAAGGCCATCTACAACGCCATCGTCTGGCAAGACCGGCGCGGCGAGCCGCTGTGCGCGCAATTGCGCGAGCAAGGCCACTCCGAGACCATACGCCACAGCACCGGATTGGTTGTCGATGCCTATTTCTCAGCCACCAAGTTGCGCTGGATCCTGGACCACGTGAACGGCGCGCACATTGCCGCCGCACAAGGCGACTTGGCCTTTGGCACCGTGGACAGCTGGCTGATGTGGAAGCTGACTGGCGGCCACGTCCACGCCACCGACGTGAGCAACGCCGCGCGCACCATGCTGTTTGACATCCGCCATAACCGCTGGGACCCCGAACTGTTGAAGTTGGTGCATGTGCCCGACAGTTTGCTGCCGGCGGTGTTCCCGTCCAGCCATGTTTATGGCCACACCGAGGCATCCATGTTTGGCGCGCCGATTGCCATTGCGGGTGTTGCGGGTGACCAGCAGTCGGCCCTCTTCGGCCAGGCCTGCTTCAAGGCCGGCTTGGCCAAGAACACTTACGGCACCGGCTGCTTCATGCTCATGCACACGGGTGACAACTTCAAGCAGTCACGCCACGGCCTTATCACCACGGCAGCGGCACAGGCTGACAGCACGCCGCAGTTTGCGCTGGAAGGCAGCGTCTTCATCGGCGGCGCGGTGGTGCAGTGGCTGCGTGACGGCTTGCGCGCCATTCAAAGCAGCAGCGATGTGCAAGCGCTGGCTGAAAGCGTGCCCGACAGCGGCGGCGTCGTCTTCGTGCCGGCCTTCACCGGCCTGGGCGCGCCCTACTGGGACGCGCAAGCGCGTGGCGCCATCCTGGGCCTGACACGCGGCAGCACGGCGGCGCACATTGCACGCGCGGCGCTGGAGAGCATTGCATTTCAAAGTGCCGCGCTCTTGCAGGCCATGGCCAAAGACGCAGCACCCGTGGCCGAATTGCGCGTGGACGGCGGCGCCTGTGTGAATGACTTGCTGATGCAATTCCAGGCCGACTTGCTGGGCATCCCGGTGGTGCGGCCGCAAGTCACCGAAACCACGGCGTTGGGTGCGGCTTATCTGGCCGGCCTGGCCACCGGTGTGTATGCCAACCTTGAACAATTGGCGGCGCTGTGGAAAGAGGGGCGCCGGTTTGAGCCGCGCCTGGCGCCGGCCCAGGCCGCACAAAGAATGGCCCAATGGCAAAGTGCCGTGGCGCAAACCACGGCACGTTAGAACCGCCTGGTACCGCCTGGTACCGCCTGGTACCGCCTGGTACCGCCTGCTAACGCCACTGTGAAGCGGCGTCAGCGTCAAATCACTTGACGGCGAAATCAGACACCTGTTTGCCGGCCGCAACGGCTTCACGCAACCAGTTCGGGCGCTTGCCGATGCCACCCCAGGTGCCACCGGCGCCGTTGCTGAACTTGACGGCTCCCTTTGCCTTGGCTGCGCCTTTGCCCATTTTCCTGCGCTTGATGGGCGCGGCGGCCTTGCCGGCGCTGGCCTTGGGCGCTGAGCCCAGGCCCAGGTCAGCGGCGGTCAATTCGTAAACCTTGATGGCGTCGCGGATGCGGGCGATAACTTCGTCAACCTCGCCCTTGCGAAGCTTGTCGGCTTCGAGTTTGAGAGCGGCAATCTGCTTGATGAGTTGCTGGTAGGTCTTGGTCATGGTTTCCAAAAGAGTGAAGATGTCCCTGCGTCTGGGCTCTGTAGCCCCGCTTGGCGTCTGTGTTTGGGCGCGCCAATTAGGGCGCGAACATAACACAAGCTGGCAAAAGAGAGGTGATTGCGCCGCTAATGAGGCTGTAAACGCCACGGGCCTGTGGCGGCAATGCTTCAGCGCGGCAGCTGGGCCGTGCTGTTAACCCAAGCCATTGGGTTGACGCCGTAATAGCCCGTCAATTGCGCAAACAGCGCCGGGTGGTGTTGCGCCAACGCCTCGGCTTGTTCAAAAAACACTTCGCTGAGCACGGCAAAAAACTCGGCTGGATGGGTGGCCGCATAAGCGTCAATCAAAGGCGTTTCGCCGCGCGCCAGGCGTTGCTGCAATTGGCCGAACTCGGCGCCCATCACTTGCGCCCAGGCGGCACGGCGGTTGGCGTTGGCCAACCAGGGCGCGCCGTTCGCGCGGCCGTTGTCCTGGTCCAGCTGGTGCGCAAATTCATGCAGCACGACATTGCGGCCATCGTGCGGGTCGGCAGCGCCGGCCAGCACATCGGCCCATGACAGCAGCACCTGGCCTTGTTGCCACGATTCACCTGACAAGGCCTGGCGCTGTTCATGCACCAGGCCGGCGGCGTCTGGCGTGCTGCGTTCAACGGCAAAGGCGCCCGGGTAGACCAAGATCTGGCGCAGCGCCGCAAAGTAGCCGGCGCCACGGCGCAATAGCAACAGCGACGCCTGCACGGTTATCAGCACGCGCATTTCATCGGTGATGGCCAGGCCAGCGCAGCCGATAAAGGGCTTTTCGGCCATCAGCACTTGCGCCGTCTTTTTCAGGCGCAATTGCACGTCGGCGGGCAAGCGCGCAAAGGCCGGCATGCGCCGGCGCAAGCTGTCGCGCCAAGCGGGTGGGAAGGGCTGGGCGCGAATGCGCGCGCGGCACAGGGCGCGCCACCACAGCGGGCCCCACAGCCAGGCCAGCACACACAGGACCAGGGCGGCAAGGAAGGCCAGCGCGTAGAGCATTTCGGTCACACCCCCATCTGGGCGCGGCCGCACCGCGTTTCAAGACCGGGCTGAGCGCCAACACTTCGCCAACACTTCGCCAACACCTCTATTCGCGGGGTTCGCAGCGAACCTCGGTTTTCACCGAATTGGCGATGTAGCAGGACTCATGCGCTTGGTGGTGCAAGGCATGCAGTTGTTCAGAGTTGGGTTGCAGGCCGCCGCTGAATTGCACCTGCGGGCGCAACGTGACCACCGTCATGGCCACGCGGCCCTGGGCGTTGCGCGCCATCAGGCCTTCAGCCTTGTCGCCGTAACGGTCGACGCAATAGCCGGCCCTGGCGGCAAAGTCCAAAAACCACAACATATGGCAACTCGCCAGCGACGCGACAAAGGCCTCTTCGGGGTCGATGGCGCTGGCATCGCTGAAGGGCAAGGGCACGACGTGGGGTGACGAAGACGCGGCATACACCGCACCACCGTCAAAGCGCATTTCATGACGGCGGCTGTAGCGCTTGTCGGTAAAGGCTTCGCCCTCAGCGCGCTGCCATAACAACTGGGCTTGGTAGGTGTGCATT
>JANNEX010000269.1:0-16586 GCA_031379155.1 Rubrivivax sp. | reverse complement strand
GGAGTCGATTTATTTTTCGTGGGTATTTTCTGGCGCGACGCCATTTGGGTCGGCGCTAGCTAAGTCACGTCGCTGGGTCGGATAAAAATCGGAGTAAGAAAATAAATCGACTCCGACCCCGATTTATGGGGTGGGGGTCTTAGAGCGCCTGGACCTTCGCGCGCTGGGCCTTGAACTCGGCGATCTGCGCGGCGAGCTCGGCGAGCCGGGCGCGATCCTTGGCGACCACTTCAGCGGGCGCGTTGGCGACGTAGCTCGCATTGGCGAGTTTGCTTTCCACCCGCGGCACGTCGGCTTCGAGCATGTCAAAAGCCGGGCGCAGGCCGGCCAGGGCTTCGGCGCTGGTCTTCTTGTTGATGAATTCGTCGGCGGCAAAAACGATGGGGTCGCCCTTTTTCTGCACCATGCTAACGGGCACGATTTCATCCTTGAAGCGGCCGGCTTCTTGCGCGGCGGCGGCCTTCATCTGGCTGCCCAGCGCCAGCGCGTCTTGCGCCTCGCGGCTGATGCTGTATTTCTTGGCCACGTTTTCTGCCGTGATGCCCATGTGGTACTGGTTGTAGACGTCCCACAGGCCGTCGACGATCATGCTGTCGACCATCTTCCAGTCGCCCATGCGCTGGCCGTCGCGGCTGCCCAGCAGCACGTGCGGCGAAGCACTCATGTTTTCCTGGCCGCCAGCAATCACGATCTCGCTGTCGCCGTCACGAATGGCTTGTGCGGCCAGCATCACTGCTTTGAGGCCCGAGCCGCAGACCTTGTTGATGGTCATGGCCGGCACGCTGGCGTTGAATCCGGCCTTGATGAGGGCCTGACGCGCGGCGTTCTGGCCCGAGCCTGCGGTCAGCACCTGGCCCAGGATGACTTCACCGATTTGCTCGCTGCTCAAACCGCTGCGCGCCAGCAGCGCCTTGAGCACGGTGGCGCCCAGTTCAGGCGCGGCCACCTTGGCCAGACTGCCACCAAATTTGCCGACCGCCGTGCGCGCGGCGGCGACGATGACGATGTCTTGTTGTGCCATGAAAATATCTCCTGAAGTAGAAAGTTAGGCTTTGGCCTTGACGTAGCGGCCCGGGGCCGGCTCTAGGGGTTTGAATTTGGCGTTGCCCGCCGCCTTGGGCGCATTCACCAGCTTGCCACCTTGCGGCTTGAGCCAGTCCGACCACACCGTCCACCAACTGCCCGGGTATTCAGTCGCGCTGTCAAACCAGTCTTGCGCTTTGGCAGCTTGCTTGGCATTCGTCCAGTGGCTGCGTTTGCCTTTCGCGGGCGGGTTGATGACACCGGCAATGTGGCCGCTGGCGCCCAGCACAAAGGTCTTCTTGCCGCTGATGAGAGGCATGGAGGCATAGGCCGCTGTCCAGGGCACGATGTGATCTTCACGCGAGCCATAAACGAAGAACGGCGCCTTGATCTTGGACAGGTCGACCTTCTCGCCACACACCGTCAGCGCGCCGGGTTTCTTCAACTCGTTTTGCAGGTAGAGGTGGCGCAGGTACCAGCAGTACATGGGCCCGGGCAGGTTGGTGGAGTCGCCGTTCCAGTACAGCAAGTCAAAGGGCGGCGGTGTTTCGCCCTTGAGGTAGTTGCCCACGACGTAGTTCCACACCAGGTCATTGGGGCGCAAGAAGCTGAAGGTGGTGGCCAGTTCCTGGCCTTTGAGCAGGCCGGGGCCGTTGGGCGCTTGCTCGCCCAGGGTCATTTCACGCAACTGCACCATGGGCTCGTCGATGAAGATGTCGAGGATGCCGGTGCTCTCAAAGTCCAGCAGCGTGGTCAGCAACGTGACGCTGTGGGCCGGCTGTTCACCACGCGCCGCCAGCACGGCCAGGGCGGTGCTGAGAATGGTGCCGCCGACGCAAAAACCCAGCGTGTTGATGCTGTCCGCACCGGTAATGGCCTGCACGGTGCGGATGGCCGCGATGGGGCCCTGTTCGATGTAGTCGTCCCAGGTCTTGCTTTTCAGCGACTCGTCGGGGTTGCGCCAGCTAACGACGAAAGTGCGGTGACCCTGCTCCACCGTGTAGCGGATCACCGAGTTGTCGGGCTGCAAGTCCAGGATGTAGAACTTGTTGATGCAGGGCGGCACAAAGAGCATGGGCCGCTCGTGCACCTTGGCGGTCAGCGGCTTGTATTCGATGAGCTGGAAGAGTTCGTTTTCAAACACCACGCTACCGGCCGTGGTGGCGACGTTTTTGCCGACCTCGAAGACACTTTCATCGGTCTGCGAGAGATGGCCCTTTTTGACGTCTTCCAGCAGGTGCTGCATGCCATCGGCAATGCTCTGGCCTTGGGTGTCGATGGCTTTTTTCAGTGCCTCGGGATTGAGCGCCAGGTAGTTGCTGGGGCTGCTGGCGTCGACCCACTGCTGCACGGCAAAGCGCATGCGGGCTTTGGTCTTGGCGTCGCCTTGCATCTGGTCGGCCATGTCCATCAGCGTGCGCGCGTTGAGCAAGTACATCTGCGCGGTCATGGCGGCGGCCGGGTTGGCGAGCCATTCGCTGGCGGCGAAGCGGCGGTCTTTGATGGGTGTGGCCTCAGGCTTGGTCGCGCCCGTCATGGCTTGCACCGACTGGTTCCACATCTCAGTGGCGCTTTTGAGGTAGTCGGACTGGATGCGGGTCAGTGCGTCGAGCGGCACGCTTAAGGCGGCGGGGGTCTTGAGCGACTGCGACATGGCGTCAGCCATGGCTTGCATGCCAGGCCCTGCAGAATTGGCGAACGGGCTGGGCTTGGCTTTCAAGTCGGACTCCTCAAGGCGGTGGCTGGATTCACGTTGTACGCTTGCTGGCACCCGACAATTCAGCGTCGCCAGGCATTTTCATATAACGGAATAGCGAATCATAATCCGGCATGTATTTGATAGCCATTGCGTGGATTTACGTAGTGCTGATGATGGCCCTGGCAGAAGCGCTGTCCAGCCAGGGCACGGTGCTGGGTGCGGTCATCACTTTCATGCTCTACGGCGTGCTGCCCTTGAGCGTGGTGATGTACATCCTGGGCACGCCGGGGCGCAAGCGCAGGCTGCGCGCGGCGGAAGCGGCGGAAGCGGCTGAAGCGGCTGAAGCGGCTGAAGCTGCGCAAGCCGCCGCACCGCGATCAAATGCGCCAGACGGCAGCGGCCATGCGGCCGGTGACACCGTCGCGGCGGAAAGAAAAGAAACTTGAATCGTCTTCGACGGTGCAGGCTTGCGCACGACTGACTTGTGTCACGCCCGCCGCAGCCAAACGCAAGGCCGCCAGGTGTTGCAGGTTGGCCAACCAGCGCGCGGCGCCGTCGGGCCGTGGGCGCCAGACAAAGGCTTGTGCGTCGGGATGCGCCGGGTCTTGGCCAAAGGCCAACAACACGTCGACACCAACCTCAAATTGACGCGGACCTATGCAAGGGCCCAGCCACGCATGCACCTCAGCAGGTGCGACTGCGGCGCCTGTGTGCAGGGCCTGCAGCGTGGCCTCGAGCACACCCGCCACCAGGCCGCGCCAGCCGGCGTGCGCGGCGGCCACGGCACTGCCGTCGGCGGCAGCAAATAGCACCGGCAGGCAGTCGGCCACTTGCACTGTGCAGGCCAGGCCACGCGCTGTCGTCCAGGCCGCGTCAGCCCTCTCGTCAAGCGGCTGCGCTGAGCGCAGGTGCAGCACGTTCACACCGTGCACCTGGCGCAGCCACACCGGGCTGGCGCCCAAAGCGGCGGCAAAGCGGCGGCGGTTTTCACTGACCGATGCAGCGTCGTCGCCCACGGCCCCGCCCAAGTTCAAACTGCTCCAGGGACCATGGCTGATACCGCCACTGCGCTGGCTCATGGCGCCTTGCACGCCTGCGGCAGCCTGCCAGTCAGGGCGCAGCAGCGGCAGGCTCAGCGGCGCTATCACTCTGCGTCGGGGCAGTTCTCTGGCCGCGTGCTATCGAACGCCGGCAGCTTCATGCAGGCATCAAACACGCGCATGACTTGCGGCACATGGTCCAGCTTGGCATCAAAGCGGCGCGCGTTGAAGATCTGCGGCACCAGCACGCAGTCGGCCAGCGTGGGAGTGTCGCCGTGGCAGAAGGTGGATGGCTGCGCAGCCAGTTGGCGTTCCACCACTTCTAGGCCCGTCTCCACCCAGTGGCGGTACCAACGGTCCTTGTCGTCTTCGCTGACCTTGAGTTCACGCACCAGGTAGCGCAGCACGCGCAGGTTGTTCAGGGGGTGAATCTCGCAGGCGATGTCTTGCGCCAGCGCGCGCACACGAGCACGCGCCACCGGTGTGGCCGGCAGCAGCGGCGGCTGCGGGTAGGTCTCGTCCAGGTATTCGATGATCGCCATCGACTGCGTCAGCATGTGATCACCGTCGTGCAGCAGCGGCACCAGGCGCGACGCCGCGACTGCGGCGTAGGACTCGTTGAACTGTTCGTTCTTGGCCAGGTGCACGGCCTTGTAGTCGTAGTCCAGATCCTTGAGCGCGAGTGCAATGCGCACGCGGTAGGAAGCCGAAGAACGGAAGAAGTTGTAGAGCTGCATGGCCATGTCCTTGCTGTCCTGATGCGGTCAGCGCACTGCCACCCTGAGCGTGCCCAGGCCCGCGATGGCGCCTTCCATCACGTCGCCACGAACCACCGCGCCCACGCCTGCCGGCGTGCCTGTGAAGATCAGGTCACCGGGCGCCAGCGTCCAGGCCGCGCTGAGGTGTTCAATGGTTTCGTTGACGTTCCAGATCAGCTCCTTCAAGTCGCCTTTCTGTTTCATCACACCATTGACGGCCAGCGTGATGCCGCCGCGGGTGAGTTCGCCCGTTGTGGCCTTGGGCCACAGCGGCCCCATGGGCGCGCTTTGCTCAAAGGCCTTGCCAATGCACCAGGGACGGCCCTGCTTTTTCATCTCGCCTTGCAAGTCGCGCCGCGTCATGTCCAGGCCAATGCCATAACCCCAGATGTGAGCGGCAGCATCGACCGCCTTGATACCGGCGCCGCCCACGCCTATGGCCACCACCAGCTCAATCTCATGGTGGAAATTGGCGGTCAGCGTGGGGTAGTCGATGCTGCCCGTACTGCCGTCAGCCACCGGCACCACGGTGTCACCCGGCTTCAAGAAAAAGAAGGGGGGCTCGCGGCCGGTGAAGCCCATTTCTTGCGCGTGTTCAGCGTAGTTGCGGCCCACGCAATAGACGCGGCGCACCGGGAATTCACCGCCGCCCACCACGGGGACGGAAGGCGCGGCGGCGGGGGTGATGACATAGCTCATGGGTCTCCGATTTTTTTGGTTGCGTCAGGCCTGGAATGATGCCACGCGGGCCCTCCTTCACGCTGAGCGCACGGCGAGCGCGAGGTGAGATCAAGGTGACATCAAGGTGCCCCGCTACACTGCCACGCATGTACTTGCCGCGCCGTATCCAGCATTGCCGAGTGTGCGGCGCCAAGGCGCAGTACGTGGTTCCCGAGGGCGACAACCGCGAGCGCGCCGTGTGCACGGCCTGCGGCGAAATCCACTACGAAAACCCGCTGAACGTCGTGGGCACGGTGCCGCTGTGGGGCGAGCAGGTGCTGCTGTGCCGGCGCAACATTGAACCGCGCCACGGCATGTGGACGCTGCCGGCGGGCTTCATGGAACTGGGTGAAAGCACGGCTGATGGCGCCCTGCGCGAGACTATCGAAGAAGCCGGTGCGAACGTGGAAATGCAGGGCTTGTTCAGCGTGCTCAATGTCGTGCGCGTGGGCCAGGTGCACCTGTTCTACCGTGCGCGCATGCTTGACACCTCACTCGACCCGGGGCCCGAAAGCATAGAAGCGCGACTCTTCCGCGAAGACGAAGTTCCCTGGGACGAACTGGCCTTTCGCACCGTGCGCCAGACGCTGGAGTTGTTCTTCGAAGACCGGCGCCGCGGCAGCTACGGCGTGCACGCCTTGGACATCACCTGAAAGCACAAAGCCCGCTGATGGGCGGGCTTTGTGGGTGTGGTGAGAAGCGTAGATCAGGCGTGAGCGGCGCGCAGCTTGAGTGAAAACTCTTGCAGCGCCGCAATGCCACTTTCTTCGGCCTTGCGGCACCAGGCTTGCAGGTCAGCCACCAACTGCTCGGCCGACACGTTGGTGCGTGTCCACAGCGCACGCAACTCTTCGCGCATGGCCACCAGCTTGGCCAGCTTGGGGCTGTCGCCCAGGGCAATCGCCAAGCTGGGCTTGACGCCGTGCGGGATGCGCTCGTCGTCGCGGTGCAGCCAGGCTTGGGCCAGGCGCATGTGTTTGAGGCTGGCGCCGTCGCCGCCCTGTTGTGAGTGCTGCGACTTCAGGCGCTGCAACTCGCTGGTTACGGTGCGTTTGAGCTCAGCCGCGTAGCGCGCCATGACTTCGTAGCGGTTGGTGATCAGGGCTTCCAGCGTCTTGTCGTCGGCCACCGGGCGCACGCCGCCCAGTTCCAGCTTGGGCGGCAGCTTCTTGACCTTGGCCAGGCCCAGCATTTCCATGCCGCGGATGTACATCCAGCCCACGTCAAACTCGTAGGGCTTGACCGAGAACTTGGCCGATGTGGGATAGGTGTGGTGGTTGTTGTGCAGCTCTTCGCCGCCGATCAAGATGCCCCAGGGCGAGACGTTGGTCGACGCATCAGGCGCTTCAAAGTTGCGGTAACCCCACCAGTGGCCCAGGCCATTGATGACGCCAGTGGCCCACCAGGGAATCCACACCATCTGCACCGCCCACACCGCCGCACCAATGGCGCCGAACATGAGCAGGTCAAGGATCAGCATGATGCCTACGCCCTGCCAGCTATAGCGCGTATACAGGTTGCGCTCGATCCAGTCGTCAGGCGTGTTGTGGCCGTACTTGACCAGCGTTTCTTTGTTCGTGGCTTCGACGCGGTAGAGCTCAACGCCGGTCAGCAGCAGGGCTTTGATGCCACGCGTTTGCGGGCTGTGCGGGTCTTCTTCGGTTTCGCACTTGGCGTGGTGCTTGCGGTGCACGGCGACAAATTCCTTGGTCACCATGCCGGTGGCCAGCCACAGCCACAGGCGGAAGAAGTGCGAGACCGCGGGGTGCAGATCCAGCGCGCGATGGGCCTGCGCGCGGTGCAAGAAAATAGTGACGGCCGAGATAGTGATGTGCGTGGCCACCAGGGTGAAAGCCAGCACCTGCCACCACGACGCCGCAAGCAGCCCGTGGGACAACATTTCCACGAGCGCGTCATGCGTTAACCAAAACTGGTCCATCAACTCTTCCTTGCGAAAAACAAAGTTACAGCCACATTGTAAAGGGGGCCCCGGCTTGCGGGTTGTGGTAATTGCCTAGGGTGCCGGCCCCAGTCGCGGGCTTAAGGCAAAAAATTTCTGGCCGGATGCCGGCAGATGGGGGCTTTTGCTGCCGGTTTCAACGCCTTTGCCAGATGGCCGCAAAAAAGCCGTCGGTGTGGTGACGGTGCGGCCAAAGCCTCAGGAAAGGCCCCGCCACCAGCGGGGCCGGGTTGTCGGCACGGCCCGCTTCAAGCGCGGCCAGCGCAGGCAGCACCTCAAAGTCGTCGCCGTGGGCGGCGTTGAAGGCTTCGGCGACCTTTTCGTCTTCCACCGCCAGCAGGCTGCACGTGGCGTAAACCAGCCGTCCACCGGGCTTGAGCAAGCGCGCCGCGCTGGCCAGGATGGCCGTTTGTTTGGCCTGCAACTCTTCCAGCGCTTTGGGGCTTTGGCGCCACTTCAGGTCAGGGTTGCGGCGCAGCGTGCCCAGGCCCGAGCACGGCGCGTCTACCAACACACGGTCAATCTTGCCAGCCAGGCGTTTGACGCGGTCGTCGCGCTCATGCGCGATCTGCGCCGGGTGCACGTTGCTCAGGCCACTGCGCGCCAGCCTGGGCTTGAGCGCCTCCAGCCGATGGCCCGACGTATCAAAAGCGTAGAGCCGCCCGGTGTTGCGCATGCTTGCCCCCAGCGCCAGCGTCTTGCCACCAGCGCCGGCGCAAAAGTCCACCACCATCTCGCCGCGTTTGGCGTCGGTGATGAGGGCCAGTAGCTGGCTGCCTTCGTCCTGCACCTCGACACCGCCGCCGCTGAACACGGGCAGTTTGCTCAGCGCCGGCTTGCCTTGAATGCGCAGGCCCCAGGGTGAATGCGGCGTCAGCTCGGCCGTGATGCCGGCTTCAGCCAGCGTGCGCTGCACCTCTTCTCGCTTGCCCTTGAGCACATTGACGCGCAGGTCCAGCGGCGCAGATTTGCCCAGCTCTTCCACCAGCGGCCAGAACTCGTCGCCCAGTTGTTCACGCAGCGGGTTGGCCAGCCAGTCGGGCAGGTTGTGGCGCAACTTCTCGGGCAAAGCGGCGCGGTCGATCTTGGCCACCTCGGCCAGCCAGGTCTGCTCTTGCGGATTGAGTGCGCCGCGCAAAAAACCTTCGTTGCCCTGCCAGGCCAGTATGGCCAGCCGGCGCTCGACCGAGCCATCAGCGCCCTTGGCGTTTTGCACCAGATGCTGATACAGCAAGCGCTTGCGCAGCAGCTCATAAATGGTCTCGGCCAGCGTGTGACGTTCGCGCGGGCCCAGGTCGCGGTGCTTGCGAAAAAACATCGACACCAAGGCGTCGGCGGGAGAGTCCAGCTTCTGCACGGAACGCAGCAGTTCGGTGGTCAGGTCAAGCAAAGCGTTGGGGTGCATGGGCGCGATTATCCTGTCCACCCATGAGTGACCTGACCGCCCTGCCCGCTTTCACGCCCGGACGCTACCGCCACTACAAGGGCGGTGAGTACCTGCTGCTGAGCGTTGTGCGCCACAGTGAAACACTGGAGCCGCTGGTGCTGTACCGGCCGCTGTACGACAACAGCGGCAACAGCAGCGGCGACTGGGTGCGGCCCTATGCCATGTTCTTTGAGCGCGTGACGATTGACGGCGTTGAGCAGCAGCGCTTCACGCGCATCGGCGACTAGCGCACGGCCTGGGCGCGACCCGGGCACGACTAGATCAGCACCTGCGACGCGCCATCACGCTGGTGCACCAGGCCGTCCGCCACATCCAGCTTGCCCTCAACAAACCAGCGCACGCTTTGCGGATAAATCACATGCTCGGTGGCCAGCACCCGCGCGGCCAGGCTGTGTTCATCGTCACCGGGCAGCACCGGCACCACGCTTTGCATGACGTTGGGCCCGTGGTCCAACTCTGTCGTCACCAAGTGCACGGTAGCGCCCACGGCTTTGCAACCAGCCGCCAGGGCACGCCGGTGCGTGTGCAGGCCCGGGAAGGCCGGCAGCAGCGAAGGATGGATGTTGATCAAGCGTCCCGCGTAGTGCTGCACAAAACCCACGCCCAGGATGCGCATGAAGCCGGCCAGCACCACCAAGTCGGGCGCGAAGCCGTCGACCACGCGCGCAAGCTCGGCATCAAAAGCCTCGCGCGACGGCTGTGTCTTGTGGTCGACCACTGCCGTCGCTATGCCATGCGCAGCGGCGAATGCCAGGCCGCCCGCATCGGCGCGGTTGGCCATCACCGCCACCACCTGCGCGGGCCAGCCTTGCTCGCGGCAGCGCTGCACGATGGCCTCCATGTTGGAGCCGCGGCCCGAGATAAGGATGACGATGCGCTTGTCCATGGGTGCCACCAAATAAGGCGCGCAGTGTAGGCGCGTGGTGTCGGCGCGCAGGCGCTGTGCGCCAGCCTGAGACAATCGCCGCCCGTCCTGTCACCCACACCAGCCAGCCATATGCGATCGCGCGTTCTCTCCGGCATGCGCCCCACCGGCGCCATGCACCTGGGCCACTACCACGGCGCCCTGAAAAACTGGGTGCGCTTGCAGCACGAACACGAGTGCTTCTTCTTTGTCGCCGACTGGCACGCGCTGACCACGCACTACGAAGAGCGTGAGGTCATGGAGCGCTATGTCTACGACATGGTCATCGACTGGCTGGCCGCTGGCCTGGACCCCGACAAGTGCACGCTCTTCATCCAAAGCCGCCTGCCCGAACACGCCGAGCTGTTCACGCTGCTGGCCATGGGCACACCACTGGGCTGGCTGGAACGTGTGCCGACCTACAAAGACCAGATCGAAAAATTGAAGGACCGCGACCTGGCGACCTATGGCTTTCTGGGCTACCCGCTGCTGCAAGCCGCCGACATCCTGATCTACAAAGCCAACTACGTGCCCGTGGGCGAAGACCAGTCGTCGCATGTCGAACTCACACGCGAAGTGGCACGCCGCTTCAACAACCTCTACGGCCGATCCTCCGACGCTGAAAGCAAGATCGCAGCCGCCGTTGCCAAGCTGAGCAAAGACGACGCGCGCTACTACGAAAAACAGCGCAAAGCTTTTGGTGAGACTGGCAGCGCCGAAGCCCTGGCCAAAGGCCAAGGTTTGGTCAAGAAGGCTGCCGCCAATGTGGCCGGCTGGAGCGATGAGGACGGCGAGTTGCTGCTGGGCCACTTGAAAGGCAGCGGCAAGAGCATCCTCACCGAGCCGCTGGCCCTGCACACTGAAGTGCTGCGCCTGCCGGGGCTGGACGGCGCCAAGATGAGCAAGAGCTACGGCAACGCCGTGCTCATGCGCGACGAGCCTGCTGACGTGACGAAAAAAGTGCGCGGCATGATGACCGACCCGGCGCGCGCGCGCCGCAGCGACCCCGGCGACCCCGAGAAGTGCCCTGTGTGGCAATTCCACAAGCTCTACAGTGACGAGCCCACGAAGGACTGGGTCGTCAAAGGCTGCAAGAGCGCGGGCATTGGCTGCCTGGAATGCAAGCAGCCCGTCATTGACGCCATCATCAAAGAACAGCAGCCGTGGCGCGAACGGGCTGAGACTTACCTGAGCAACCCAAAGCAGGTGCACTGGATCGTTGAGATGGGCACTGAGCGTGCGCGCACCGTGACCCGTCAAACGATGAAGGACGTGCGCGGTGCCATGGGCTTGGCCTATTAGGACCACCCCGGAGCGGCTTCGCCGCTGCCCCTCAAGGGGCGGCAGCTGCGGACCGGCTGGGCCGGATCCGCGCTGCCACTTGATTGCGCTGCGCCAGTTCTCGCATGCAACTGAATCGACATCAACTCAAAACTCCCTATGCAACTGCAAACCATAGAACTGCACCCGGGCCAAGAGCCCCGCGCGACCATCATCATCCTGCACGGCCTGGGTGCTGACGGCACCGACTTTTTGTCCATGGCCGATGAGTTGAAGCTGGGCCCCGTAGGCCCCGTGCGCTACCTGTTTCCGCGCGCACCGGTGCGGCCCGTCACCATCAACGGCGGCCACGCCATGCGCGCCTGGTACGACATCCTGGGCGCTGATTTGGTCAAGCGTGAAGACGAGGCCGGCCTGCGTGAATCGATGGCCGCAGTGAGCGATCTCATAGCCCGCGAAGTGGCGCGTGGTGTGCCCGCCAGCCGCATCGTGCTGGCCGGTTTTTCGCAAGGCTGTGCCATCACCTTGGGCGCAGGCCTGCGTCACCATGAACGCCTTGCTGGGTTGGCGGGCTTGTCAGGCTACTTGCCCTTGGCCGACACCACCGCTGCTGAGCGCCACGACGCCAACAGCCTAACGCCCGTGTTCATGGCCCACGGTCGCCGCGACGGTGTGGTGCCACTGGCGCGCGGCAGCGCGGGTCGTGACCTGCTGCAAAGCCTGGGCCAGACCGTGCAGTGGCAGGACTACCCGATGGAACATTCTGTGTGCATGGAAGAAGTTCAAGCGTTGCAGCAATGGCTTTTGAAAGTGCTGGCCAAAGACTGAGGTGCCAGCAGGGCGCAAGACCTTGCGCTATGGTTGCGGCTCCGAAAAACGAGGAGCCGAATTCATGATCCGTTTGACAAGCGCCACTCGCGCAGCCGTCGCCGCCTGCATGGCCGCGCTGGTGGGCATTGCCCACGCCCAAGTCCCCATGGCCAAGGGCCAAGCCCCGGGCTGGTACCGCATGATGCTGGGCAGCTTCCAGGTCACCGCGCTGTCCGACGGCACCGTGGTTTTGCCGGTGGACAAACTGCTCACCAACACCACGCCCGCCAAGGTCGAAAGCCTGCTGGCCCGCGCTTACCTCAAGGCACCGGTGGAGACTTCTGTCAACGGCTACCTGGTGCACACCGGCAGCAAGCTGGTGCTCATCGACACGGGTGCTGCCGGCCTGTTCGGCCCCACGCTGGGCAAGCTGCTGTCCAACCTCAAAGCCGCCGGTTATCAGCCCGAGCAGGTGGACGAAATCTACATCACCCACATGCACCCCGACCACGTCGGCGGCCTGATGGCGGATGGCAAGATGGCCTTCCCCAACGCCGTCGTGCGCGCTGATCTGCGCGAAGGCCAGATGTGGCTGAGCCAAGAAAATCTGGACAAGGCACCGGCCGATGCCAAGGGCTTCTTCCAAGGCGCCATGGCCTCACTCAACCCCTATGTGGCGGCCGGCAAGCTCAAGCCCTTTGATGGCGAGACTGAACTGGTCCCGGGCATCCGCGCCATGCCGGCGCGCGGCCACACGCCGGGCCACACCATTTACGCGGTGGAGAGCCAAGGCAACAAGCTCGTCGTGTGGGGCGACCTGATGCACGTGGCTGCAGTGCAGTTCGCCATGCCGGCCACCACCATCGCCTTCGACGTAGACCCCAAGGCCGCCGCACCGCAACGCAAAAAGCAATATGCCGACGCCGCCAGCAAGGGCTACTTCGTGGCTGTGGCGCACATCTCCTTCCCGGGCATTGGCAAGCTGCGCAGCGACGGCAAGGGCTACGAGTGGCTGCCGGCCAACTACACCTCGGCGCCTTAAAGGCCAAGCCTAACGCCCAAAGATGATGGCATCGCCGAGCACACGGCTGCTTCGCCCCACGCCCGATTTGCTGTCCGGTTTTCGCGCGGCCCTTGAGCGTGGCTGGTCTGCCGACAACGTGCGTGGCGCCGTGGCTGCGCTTGAGACGCTGGCGCGGCTGGACAGCGACCCGGCCAGCTTCTTTGCCACCACCGACGACCCGCAAGCCCTGGGCCCACCCGTGACGATGCCCGACGGCAGCGAGCGCCAACGCATTCCCGGTTTGCAGCGCTGGATCTGGGACGGCGCCGACAGCGGCCCGGCCGGTTTTGCCGGCAGCATAGGCCTGCGCTGGGCTGCTGGCGGTGCGCCGCTGCCACCGCATGTGCTGGGCCACATTGGCTATGCGGTGGTGCCCTGGATGCGCCATCAAGGTCACGCCACACGGGCGTTAGGTTTGTTGCTGCCACTGGCGCGCGAACAGGGCCTGGGCTTTGTCGAGATCACCACCGACCCTGACAACGAAGTTTCGCAGCGTGTCATCACGGCCAACGGCGGTGTGCTCGTCGGGCCCTTCACCAAGGGCGCGGAATACGGCAGCAAACCGGGCTTGCGGTTCAGGATAGAACTGCGCTGAGCGCGGTGTCGGTGCCTCAGGTCTTCGTCTTCAGCGCGGTGCCGATGCTGGCGCCACGATGACGGCTGCTGTACCACCCACGCAGCCCTCAGTCTGCCCCAGCGCGCAGCGCGCCACGTCGGCCGGCGGTGCTGGCGCCTTGCGCTGAATGCCACCGAGCGGATCGAGCAGTATCAAGACGATGGCCACCGCCGTGGCCACGGCCAGCAGCAGCAGCAAGAGGCGGCGGCGCCAGGGTGCGGCGGGGAAATCTTCAACGATGTACATGGCCACAACTATGGCATGCCAGCTTGGACTTCACTGCCCCGCTGCGAAGCTTCAGCCCACGCTGACCTGCGCTTCAAACAGATAGGCCGACAAGGCCTGCTCCACCAGCGACAGCGACAGCCGCGCGCGGCTGGGCAGGCTGACGTTCACACACATGCCACGCCGGCCGCCCTCAGCGACCTGCACTTGCGCATCGTCGATGCCGAACTGTTCGGTCAAGAGCTGCCTGACGCGCCGCGCAGCGGCGTCACAGCGCAGCTGCGGCTTGTAAATCTTACCCACCGAAGTGAGCGGTATCGCGTCGATGACATGGATGTGTTTGGGCCAGGCCGGGCGCTCGCCGATGTGGTGCTGCGCGTGGGCTTGCAATTCGATGTCGCTGACGCTGGCGCCGGGCTTGAGCGCCAGGTAACACACCGGCAATTCACCGGCATAACTGTCGGGCATGCCCACCGCCGCCGCCAGCGCCACGGCCGGGTGCAGGGCCATGGCGTTTTCAATCATCAGCGGGTCAATGTTGTGGCCGCTGCGAATGATCAAATCTTTGGCGCGGCCGGCAATGTGCAAGCGCCCTGCGTCGTCCAAGAAACCCAGGTCGCCGGTGTTGAGCACACCGCCGTCAAACACACCGGCATTGTGCTCGGGGTTGCGGTAGCCGGGCGACACGTGCGCTCCGTGCACGGTGATGACGCCGATCTCGTTCGCGTCACACGGCGCGCCCAAAGCGCCACCGGCCTCGAGCCGGCGCACCACCACTTGTGTGTAGGGCAAGGCCCAGCCCACCGAGCCTTCGCCGCCCGCGTCGTCGAGCGAGTGGATGGCTATGAGGCCCGAGGCTTCGGTCATGCCGTAGACCTCGTGCATGCGATGCCCCGTCACCTCAAAAAAGCGCTGGCCCACGGCCGGTGGCAGTGACGCTGCACCGGTGAAGCCGGCGCGCACGGCGCTCAGGTCAGCACCGTCCAGCGGCACTTGCAGCACTGCACCCACCGATGTGGGCACGGCACCCACACGCGTGGTGCGGTACTGCGCCGCGATGCGCCAAAAGCCCTGCACCATGGCCGGGTTGCGCAGGCCGCTGGGCGACATCACCAGCAGGTGCATGCCAGCCATAAAGGCCGACAGGCTGCTGTAGATGGTGCCGCCGACATGGAACAGCGGCAGCGTGGCGGTGAGTGTGTCGGTAGGCCGCATGTCACCCAGCAGCGCGCCACCCAGCGCCGCCACCAACTGGCTGCGGTGGGTGTGCGCCACCAGCTTGGGCGTGCCGGTGGTGCCACCGGTGTGGAAGTAGGCCGCCACGTCGTTATCACGGCCTGGGTCGTTGAAGACCAGGTGGTCATCAGGCTGGGCCATCAAGGCGCTGTGGAAGTCGATGACACCGTCTTCCAGCGCCAGGCCGGGTGCGGCCACGCGCAACAGCTTCAGCCCCGGCACTTGCTCACGCAGGGCCAGCGCTTTTTGCCAGATGTCCAGCGCCGGGTGCGGGCCCAGCGCGACCAATATCTTGGCGCCTGAGGCGTGCAGCAAAGCGGCGATGTGTTCGGCTTGCAGCAAGAAGTTGATGGGCACGGCATAACCCGCAACTTCAGCGCCCCACAGCGTGGTGTGGGTCTCGACCAGGCTGGGCAGCATGTAGGCCACGCCAGGCCGGCCCTTGGCGCGCTCACCGCCCAGGCTGGCGAACAGGTTGGCGGCGCGGCGCACCAGACCCAGCAGTTCGCGGTAGCTGACACGGCGCGGCTGCTCGTCCGGCGCACCGCTCATCAGCATGGTCAGCGCGGTGCTGTCGCCCTGGCGCGCAGCGGCGGCGGTGAAGACATCGAGCACGCTGCGTTCTGGCAGGCGCTGCGCCAGAGGCATTTCAGCTTCCAGGCGTTGGATGTCGGCGTGGCTGCGGATGCGTTGCTGTGTCAGTGTCGCCATGCGCCTGCCCCTGCTGGTTTTGATGGTGCAAACCTTAGCCGCTGGCCACCTTGCAAACAAGCCCTGAAGACACCCATGGGCGAGCCGGCCGGGCATGAAAAAGGGCGCCTGCGGCGCCCTTGGTGTGGTCTGTGCAGTGCTTGGTCTGATCAGCGTCGCTGGCCGCGACGGGCTGCACCCACCGCCGCCAACAAGGCCAGCGCCACCAGGGCCGGCGTGGCCGGCTCAGGCACGCCTTGCACGGCGCGCGCGGTGCCACTCAGTTCAGCGCGGAAGGCGCTCACGGCGCCCACGTCCTGGACGCGGAAGTCCAGCGTGTTCAAGCCGCTGACAAAGCCGCTGCTGATGCTGAAGGCATGCAAGCTGCTGAAGTTGCCGATCACCGCCCCAGGCAAGGCGTTGCCGGTGCTGACGCCATTGATGAGAATGTCCAAGCCAATGTTGTCGACGCCCCACAGGCCGTTGATGACGGCCGTGCTGGCGTCAAATCCCGTCAAGTCAAAGGTGGTGCGAAAGGTGCGCGTCACGTTGACGGGCAGGCCGTTGGCTTGCTGCCAGATCCATTGCGAGGTGGCGCTGTTGGCAAAGTAGGTGCCAGGTAGCCCTGTGCGCACGATGGCCTGGGCGCCGGTTTCAAGCACCGTGTAGTTGGCATCAGTGCCGGCGCCGGGCACTGGGCTGCCTGCGCCGTCAAGGCCAGTACCAAACAGGCCAGTGATGGGCGCGGCCTGGGCCGACAGGGCCACGAACAGCGCGGCGCCAGCGGCGACGGTGCGCCAGGAAATCAGTGCATGCATTTTTTTCTTCCCGTGATGAAAGGGCTAACTGCCCCGATGAGCTGACGTACGCAAGTTGTGTGCAGGGCTCTGAAAGTTGTTACGAATCAATGGTTTCACAGCAGGGCAGGCCTTGTGGCCAGGGTGGGTGTCAAGAATCTCGCCACCGGGTTTGCACTGATCGGCGCTTGATACCCGGCCTCAGGCAAACAAGCCCTGAAGGTACCAATGCGGCTCGTCCTGGCGCGCCAGCGCGGCCGGTAGGCGGGCGCGGTAGACCCACACCAGCGAGCCGTCGGGCGCCATGGCGATGAAGT
>JANNEX010000250.1:0-1637 GCA_031379155.1 Rubrivivax sp. | reverse complement strand
GTCACAGCCTTTGCACTTGCGCAATTGAATCGCCACCCTGACGACATTGGCGCCCGTGGCGGCCAGGGCCTGGAAGTCGGCTTCGGCATAGATTTCGCGCCCGTCGTCGGGCAGCTCAGACAGCGAAAAGCCGCGCAGGCTGCCGTCGCGAAAGCGCTGCATGCGCTCTTCCAGCAGCGCGCTGGGCGCCGCTTGCGCCAAGCACACCATCAGCGCCAGGGCGGTGCCTAGGCAAAGCCTGAGCGCTGTCACCATGGCCACGGGGCGTTTGAAGGCTGCGAACATGGAAAGTGTGGGTGCCAATGATTGCGGTGCGGTGGCAGCCGTCACTGGCCACCCTTGGGCAGCCAGTGAGGCTGCCCAGGGGTCGCAGTTTGAGGAGACGGGCGGCAGGGCCTGAATCTAAGGCACGACGCGCACCGACACGTCGTCGATCAGCACTTTGGCCTGGCCGTAGTCACAAAACACCGGGAAGCCCGTGATGTTGTCGACACCACACTGTGTGATGCCGGTGGGGCCTGTGGCCAGCGTCATCTCCAGGAAGATGGCCGAGGTGTTGGCGGGCAGGGCGGGGCCGTTGAGCGTGATCTTGGTCCAGGTGTTGGCATTGATGAGGTTGCCAAAGCTGGTGTTGATGACGGGGTTCAGGATGTTGCCCGTGCCGTCAAGATAACGCAGAGAGTAGTTGACGTTGCCAGTGGTGCTGGCGTTGCCCTTGGCCCAGAAGGTCAGGACCGTGGTCTTGCCGGTGTACAGGCCCAGGATGGTGGGCAAACCGCCATCATCGACTGCGTTTTGCACGATGCCCGAGCCGCCAAAGCCTGGGTCAGGGACTGCCATGGCGGCCGAGTAGATGCCGACGTGGGCGTCAAAGGACCAGGTGGCGGGCCGGTTGTTGACGCCACGCCAGCCCAGCGCGAATTGACCTGGCAACGAAGCGCCTGTTTCCATGCCTCCGTTGGCCATCAACTCAGCCCCCAGCGGCGCTGCGGCGACGGTCAAAGCAATCTGCAGCGTCGGCGCCGCCGCATAAGTGGCATTGCCGGCCTGGCTGGCCAGCACCTTGCAAGCGCCTGCAGCCACCAAGGTCAGCGTGGTGCCGCTGACGGTGCAGATGGGGGTCGTGGTCGAGGTAAACGACACCGCCAGGCCCGACGTGGCGGTGGCCGACAGCGCGGGTGTGGCCACACCCACGGTGGGCGTGGCCGGCGCGGTGAATGTGATGGTGATGGTCTGCGCCAGCAAAGGCGCTGCGCCCACGGTGACAGTGTTGGACACCACGGTGGCTGCTGCGTAGTTGGTGTTGCCTGGCTGGCTGGCGCTGATGGTGCAAGAGCCCACGCTGAGCAGTGTGAGTGCGGTGCCGCTGACGGTGCACACGGCCTGCGTGGTCGACGTCAGGCTGACAGCCAGGCCCGATGTGGCGCTGGCCACCAAGGCCGGAGCAGCCGTGCCCAAGGTCTGGTTGCCGGGTGAAGTAAAGCTGATGGTCTGGGCCGCTGTGGCTACCGTGAAGCTGCGCGCCACCGTGTTGGCCGCTGCGAAGGTGGTGTTGCCGGCCTGGCTGGCTGTGACGGCGCAACTGCCGGCGCTGACCAGTGTCACCGTGGTGCCGCTGACTGTGCACACGCTGGGCG
>JANNEX010000217.1:0-1917 GCA_031379155.1 Rubrivivax sp. | reverse complement strand
CCAAAACATCCGGCGTGGCCGTGCTCTACATCCACGGCCTCAACCCCTACGGCTTTTCCTGGTGGCGGCGCACGACGCATGAAAACGTCGACCTGAATCGCAACTGGCAGGACTTTTCCAAAGCGCTGCCGCACAACGCCGCCTACGAAGAGATCGCCCACCACGTGGTGCCAAGCGCGTGGCCCAGTGCCGAGGCCGAAGCCGCGCTGGCCGCCTATGCTGCAAAGCACGGTGAACGGGGTTTGCAAAGCGCCATCACTGGCGGCCAGTACGCGCACCCGCAGGGCCTGTTCTTCGGTGGCCACACCCCCACCTGGAGCCAGCAAACACTGCGCCACGTGCTGCAAGAGCATGGCCAACGCTGCCAACGCCTGGGCTGGATAGACCTGCACACGGGCCTTGGGCCTAACGGCCATGGTGAGCGCATCTTTGCTTGCCGCGACGACGCCGCCGCGCTGGCACGGGCGCGTGCCTGGTGGGGCGCAGAAGTCACCTCCATCGACGACGGCTCGTCGGCCAGCGCCAAGCTCTCAGGCCTGATGTGGATGGGCACTTACCAGGAATGCCCGCAGGCCCAGTACACCGGCATCGCCATGGAGTACGGCACCGTGCCGGTGTCTGAGGTCATCAACAGCCTGCGCGCCGAGCAGTGGATGGAGAACCACCCGCAAGCCCCTGCCGAGGCACGCGCTGCAGTGAAGCAGCGCTTTCGCGACGCCTTCTACACCGACAACGCGTGGTGGAAACAGCGCATCGTTGAACAAGCGCAAGAAGCCGCGCTGCAGGCACTGGCCGGCCTGAGCCACTGATCAACACGACTGCAACACAACGGCACCACACCTGGGCCCAAGCCCGACGGAGACAGCATGAACCACCTCAGTGGCATCGACGCCGCCTTCTTGCACATGGAGTCGCCCGAGATGCCCATGCACGTGGGCTCTTTGCACGTGCTGGAACTGCCGCCTGGCTACAGCGGCGACTACTTCGACGACGTCAAGGCTTGCCTGGCGCAGCGCCTGCATCTGGCCGATGTCTTCACGCGCAAGCTCGCACTCATGCCCTTCGACTTGAGCAACCCGGTGTGGGTGGAAGACGAGGACATTGACCTTGACCACCACGTGCGCCACATCACCCTGCCCAAGCCCGGCAGCAACACGCAGCTGCAGCAGTACGTGGCGCGGCTGCATTCCACACTGCTGGACCGCAGCCGCCCGCTGTGGGAGTTTTTTGTCATCGACGGCCTGCGCAGCGGCGAGGTGGCGCTGTACATCAAGGTCCACCACTCCAGGCTGGACGGCCAGGCCGGTGTGGCGCTGGGCCGCGCCATTCTTGACCTGGAGCCGCAGGGCCGGCGCATCAAGCCGCCACGCGCCAAGCTGCGCCGCAACCAGTACCAGTTGGGTGTGGCAGAACTGCTGGGCGCGGCCGTCAGCAACACGGCGCAGCAAGTGGTCAAGCTGTTCAAAGCGCTGCCGGCCATCGCCAGCGCTGCCAAGAGCTTGCTGAGCAAAGACGAAAACGGCCAGCGCGCCTTGTCGTGGCCGAAGAACTTTGACTTCTTTGCACCGCGCACCACGCTCAACGTGGCGATCACCAACCAACGCCGTTTTGCGGCGCGCACGGTGCCGCTGGCCGAGGTGAAACTGATCGCCAAGCTGGCCGGTGTGTCGCTCAACGACGTGGTCATGGGCAGCGTGGCCGGCGCGCTGCGCGACTACTTCCTGGGCCACGACGAATTGCCAGCCAAGTCGCTCTCGGCCGCCGTGCCGGTGAGCCTGCGTGCGGCCGGTGACGAGACCGCCAACAACCAGGTCAGCATGGTGCTGATGACGCTGGCCACCGACGTCGCCGACCCGCTGGAGCGGCTGCACAAGATTGCCGCTGCATCGACCAATACCAAGGCCATGATGGCGCGCG
>JANNEX010000212.1:0-1705 GCA_031379155.1 Rubrivivax sp. | reverse complement strand
TGTTGGTAGAGCGCCTGCAAGGCCGGCGCCGCATCAAACCCATCACGCACCAGCAAGGCCTGCTGCCAAAAGGCCGACAGCACGGCCAGCTTCTCACGCTGGTGCGCCGAGCCGGCGGCCAAGGGGGTCAGTTGCGTGCTGCCTGGCGCCAAGCGGCGCAGGCCGGGCTGCATGCGAAAGGGCGCGTTGACGGCGGCGTCAAAGTCAAAACTCATGCTGGGATGATGCCCAAAAAACAAAGGGCACCCGAAGGTGCCCTGATGCGCAATAGGCGCAAACTCAGACGCGCTTTTTGTACTCGTGCGTGCGTGTGTCAATTTCGATCTTGTCGCCGTTTTCAACAAAGATCGGCACGCTGACTTCAAAGCCCGTGCCCACCAGCTTGGCCGGCTTGAGCACCTTGCCTGAGGTGTCGCCCTTGACGGCAGGGTCGGTGGTGATTTCACGCACCACCGTGGTCGGCAGCTCGACCGAGATGGCCTTGCCGTCGTAGAACACCACTTCCACGGCCATGCCGTCTTCCAAGTAGTTGATGGCGTCGCCCATGTTTTCGGACTCGACCTCGAACTGGTTGTACTCGGCGTCCATGAAGGCGTACATGGGGTCGGCGAAGTAGGAGTAGGTGCAGTCCTTCTTGTCCAGGATGATCTGGTCCATCTTGTCGTCGGCCTTGAAGACCACTTCGGCGCCGCCGCCGTTGAGCAAGTTCTTCATCTTCAGGCGCACGGTGGCGGCGTTGCGGCCGCCGCGGCTGTATTCGGTCTTGAGCACGACCATGGGGTTGCTGGCGTGCATGATGACGTTGCCGGCGCGGATTTCCTGGGCGATTTTCATGGCGTGTTCCGTAGGGGGTGGCGCTGCGCTGGGGCCTTCGACAAGGCCGTGCGTGCCTGGCGCAAAGCCTGCAATTCTAACAGCGCGCGCTTAGCTCGACTGTGCTGCCTTGGCCAGCGCAAAAGCATGCAACTGGGTCGACAGGTCGCGCTGGGCCAGCAGGCGACGGCGCCAGGCCAAGGTGGCGTCGGCCCACTCAGCCGCCGGGGGCAGGCCGGGCCAGGGCACGCCGGGTGATCGGTTCCAGGCCCGCCACAGTGCCGCGACCTGGGGCGGCAGCGACCCCCGCGCCAGCAAGGCGTCCAATTTGACCCAGTGCGCGCCGTCGCTTTGCGGGTAGACCTGCCAGACGAACGCTGCGCCGGCCCACAGCGCGCGCACCAGCGAGTCTTCACCGCGCACAAAGTTCAGGTCGCCAGACCACAGCAGGCGGTCGAAATTGTCCTGGCTGAGCCAGGGCAGATGCGCCACACGCAGCGCGCCGCCGGGCTGCGTCACCAAACGCTGCGCGTGACCGGGTGTCAAGAGCAGCAGCGTGGGCTGCTGCGCCAAATCGGCCAGCAAGTCGGGCAGGGCCGGGTTGTCGTAGCAAAACAGGCTGACCAGGCGCTCACCTGGGTGCAGCGACAGGCCTTGCTGCGCCAGCCAGGCCTGGCGGTTGAAGCTGTGCCTGGCCTCAGTCAAGCCATCTTCGCGCAGCAAACCGCCCGTGCCGGTGGTGAAGCCTGGATAGAAAAACCACTTGCCCAGGCCATTGCGCTGTGGCGAAGGCAGGCCGTGCGCGCGCTCCACGTAGCTTTCAGCGCTGAGGTATTCCAGGTTGATCCACACCGGTGCCACAGCGCGGGCGAGCATGGCATGCACATAGGCC
>JANNEX010000170.1:0-8989 GCA_031379155.1 Rubrivivax sp. | reverse complement strand
ATCAAAACGCGCCGGGTCGGCCAGACGCACGCCGTTTTCCATCAGCGCATCAGCTTGTTGGCGTTGATAGCGCCGCTCCAGATCGGCCAGTTGCACGGGGCTGTTCACGCCCAGCACTTCGGTGTCGCTGGCGGCGGCCGCAGCCACCACGGGCACACCATCCGCCACCGCCATGGCCACGATGTCGGTCAGGTAAAACTCTTTCTGCGCGTTATTGGCTTGCAGCGCCATGACCCAGCGTTTGAGCAGCGCGGTGGGCGCGGCCATGATGCCGGTGTAGACCTCACGGAGACTGCGCTGCGCAAGGCTGGCGTCTTTGTGTTCGACGATGGCACGCACCGCGCTGCCTTCGCGCACGATGCGGCCATAGCCCGTGGCGTCAGCCAATTCAATCGTTAGCAGCGCCAGCTTGTTGCCGCCGCAAGCCTGCACCAAGGCCTGCGCGGTCTGGCTGCGGATGAGCGGCACGTCGCCATTGAGGATGAGCGTCGTGCTGTGTGCATCGTCCAGCAGCGGCACGGCTTGCTGCACGGCGTGGCCGGTGCCCAGCTGCGGCATCTGGCGCGCGAACACGGCGCCACTGCCGGCGCAGGCCTTTTCCACTTCTTCGGCGCCATGTCCGGTGATGACCACGGTGCGGTTGGCGCCACCGCCGCCTAACTGCGCAGCGGCGTCCAGCACATGCTGCAATAAACTGCGGCCTGCCAAACGGTGCAGCACCTTTGGGGTGGCAGACTTCATGCGCGTGCCTTTGCCGGCAGCCATGATCACGACGTTGAGGGCCATGCAAGTGTCTCGAATCAAAAACCTGATTATCGGACTGCTGCTGTTGCCGCTGGTGGTTTCGCTGGCCGCATGCAGCGCCTTGCGCGTGACCTATTCCAACGGCTCGCAACTGGCGTGGTGGTGGATAGACGGCTACTTCGACTTTGACCGCGAACAAACGCCGCGTGTCAAACAGGCCCTGGACACCTGGTTTGAGTGGCACCGTGGCAGCCAGCTATCACCCTACAGCGCGCTGCTGGCCAGCGCGCGGCAACAGGTCATGGAGCCCACCACACCCGAAGCCGCCTGCCGCTGGGGCGAGCGTGTGCGTGAGCTGCTGGACCCCGCGCTCAAGCGCGCCGTGGCCGAGTTTGCCGACATCGTGCCTGGCATGGGGCCGGCGCAGTTCAAGCAGCTTGAGCAGCGCTACGCCAAGATCAACCAAGAGATGCGGCGCGACTTTTTGCAAGCCGACCTGGCCGAGCGCCAGCGCGAATCCGTCAAGCGTTCGGTCGAGCGTGCGGAACGTGTCTACGGCCGGCTGGAAGAAGCACAACTGCGCGTGGTCAATGCCGGCACGGCAGCGTCACCTTTCAACCCCGAGCTGTGGCTGGCCGAGCGCCAATTGCGCCAGCGCGATGTCCTGCAAACGCTGCGCCGCCTGGTGGCTGAGCGCGCCGACCGCGAGCAGCGCGTGGCCGCCTTGACGGCGCTGGTGCAGCGCACCGAACAGTCACCACGTCCTGAGTACCGCGCATATCAGATCAAGTTGATGCAATACAACTGCAACTTGGCGGCGCAGATTCACAACGCCACCACGCCAGCACAGCGCGAGCAGGCGCGTGACACTTTCAAGGGCTGGGAAGATGATTTGAAGTCATTGGCGGTGGACCGCAGTTGAGGCTGGGTGGTTTTCGTGCTCTTGCGCGTGATCGTGATCGTGCTTGTGTGCCCGGTCCCGGTCCCGGTCGCGGTCGTGCCTTTGCCGGCGGTTCGGTTGTGGGCGTGCATGGGCCGCGGGGCCGAAACCCCCGCCGCCCATGCCCGCCCACAGCCAGAACGCAGGCAAAGGCACGATCTCCAGCATGAGCCCAAGCCCAGGGCTAAGCCCAGCATTACCCAGGCAGCGGCACCACCACCCGCCGTGGGTTCATCCCCAGCCGCGGAAAGTCCATCAGCGCGGCTTCAAACAGCGCCGACAGCGTGGCACTGCCCGTGCCGGCGTTGCTCGATTCATTGCTGGCGCGCGCTTCAAACACCGGCTTTCCGCTGGCGCGGTCGCGCATCAGCAGCGCCACTTCGCGTTCATAGCGCGTGTGGTCCAGGCTCATGCCAAAGCCCCAGTTGGGGCCCAGCCATGGGCCGTGGCGGTAGTAGCCGAAGTTGCCGCGCCACCACCATGAATCGGCCCAGGGGTAGGTGTTGTTGCGGCCCGTGCGCAAGCCCACCTGCACCAGCACATCGGGCTCGCTGCCGGCCTCGACCGGCTTGAAGCCGGCCTTGGCCAAAGCGCCGCGCGCGGCGGCCTCCAGCGCATCAGCCTGCGCGGCCTGGCTTTGCTGCGAGGGCAGGCGCTCAAAGGCATAGCTGCCGGGCTTGCGGTCAGCCGGCCACTCGCCGAAGCTGGAGACATCGCTGCTGACGCTGTTCAGTGCGGCGCAACCGCCCAGCGTGGCGGCGGCCGTGACGATGGCGATGGCGCAGATCAAGAGGCGTTTCATGCTTCAGTCCTTCAGATCGGGTTCGTCGTGGCTCGCCACGGCGCGGTGCAGTTGCACCGTGTTTGACAGCGGCGCACAGGGTTCTTCATCAAAGGCCAGGTCGCCATCGGCGCTGGCCTGACCAGTGGCTTTGAGCGTGGTGAAGGGGAACAGGTTCCTGTCCATCATGTGTGAAGGCGTGATGTTGCCCATGGCGGTAAACATGTTGGCAATGCGCCCCGGGTATTGACGGTCCCATTCGTGAATCATCTGCTTCACTTGCACACGCTGCAAGGTGGTCTGGCTGCCGCACAGGGTGCAAGGGATGATGGGGAACTGGCGGTGCTGGGCCCAGCGTTCAAGATCGGCTTCGGCCACGTAGGCCAGCGGGCGTATGACGACGCGCTTGCCATCGTCACTGACCAGCTTGGGCGGCATGCCTTTCATGCGACTGCCGAAGAACATGTTCATCAAAAGTGTCACCACCATGTCGTCGCGATGGTGGCCGAGTGCAATCTTGGTCGCACCCAGTTCACCCGCCACGCGGTAGAGGATGCCGCGGCGCAGGCGTGAGCACAAACTGCACATCGTCTTGCCTTCGGGGACCAGGCTCTTGACGATTGAGTAAGTGTCTTGCTCTTCGATGTGAAAGGGCACACCTCGGCTCTTCAGGTAGTCGGGCAATACGTGCTCGGGGAATCCCGGCTGCTTCTGGTCCAGGTTGACGGCGATCAGCTCAAAGTCAATCGGCGCGCGTTCGCGCAACGACAGCAACACGTCGAGCATGGCGTAGCTGTCCTTGCCGCCGCTCAGGCACACCATGACCTTGTCGCCGGCCTCAATCATGTTGAAGTCGCCAATCGCTTGGCCCACTTGGCGGTGCAGCTTCTTGCTCAGCTTGTTGGCTTCAAAGGCTGCCTTCTTCACCGCAGCCATGTCGTTGATGGCGTTCATCAGGCTTCCTTGATACCAAACACTTCCACGCCCACGGCGTCGCAGTCAGGGTAGACGTCGGGCTTTTCGGTGGCCACGCGCGCGGCGCGCACCATGGGGTGGGCCAGCATGCGCGCCAGCACGTCGTCGGCCAGGGTTTCTTGCAGGTGCACGTGGCCCTGCGCCACACGGGCCATGATCTCGCGGCGGATGAAGTCGTAGTCCAGCACCTCGTCGAGTTTGTCGGCACGCGGCGTCGACAGCGCCAGCGGCACATACAGGTCGACGTTGATGCGCACACGCTGCTCGCCCTTCTTCTCAAAATCGTGCACGCCAATGTTGATCCACACCTCGTAGTCGCGCAGAAACAGGCGTCGGCAGTCCATCAGGCGTGGGTGGTTAAGCAAGCTTTGCATCAGGGGGCTTTCTTCGGTTCACGGGCCAGAAACATCACGTCACGGCTTTGCGCTTGCAGGTGCTGGCCACCGTCCACCAACAGCGTGGTGCCGGTGATGGCGGGGGACTGCAGCAAGAAGTGCACGGCACGCGCCACATCCAGCGGCGTGCTGCTGCGGTGCAGGGGTGTCATTAGGTGCGAGGCGTTGAACTCGCTGCCCGTCATGGCGCCCGACAGCAGCGTCACGCCAGGCGCCACACCGCACACTCGCACGCGGGGCGCCAGGGCTTGGGCCAGCAGCGTGGTGGCGGCTT
Organism: Rubrivivax sp.; assembly: GCA_031379155.1. Lineage (GTDB taxonomy): Bacteria > Pseudomonadota > Gammaproteobacteria > Burkholderiales > Burkholderiaceae_C > Rubrivivax. Next base: position 4,880 of record JANNEX010000170.1, on the reverse strand, counting down.
CAAGCGCGGCTTTGCTCAGCGTGTAGCTCAGGTAGTCGGGGTTGGGGTTCCAGAGTTTTTGGTCGAGCAGGTTGATGACTACGCCGCCATCTTTGTCGCTGAGCGCCGCATGCAGGCCACGCGCCAGCAGGATGGCCGGCGCCGTGTTGGCGCGCCAGGCGCGCTCCATCGCGGCAGCGCTGAAGCTGGCCACATCGTCGTACTCAAACAGCGATGCGTTGTTGACCACGGCGTGAATGCGCCCAAAGCCTTGCACCACCGCCGGCACCAGGGCTTCGCATTCACTTTCAATCGACAGGTCAGCGCCAAAGGCCATCGCCTGGCCACCGGCCTCGCGCACGGCGGCCACGGTTTGCGCGGCGGCGGCGGCTGAGCTGCGGTAGTGCACCGCCACCTGCCAGCCTTGGGCGGCCAGGTGCAAGGCAATCTCGCGCCCTATGCGCTGGGCGGCGCCGGTGACGAGTACGACAGGTGGCGAAGACATGGTTTCTACAATGCGCACTATGGTTTCCACCGGGGCACAGAGTTTATCGGCGCTGCACGTTCAGGTTTTGCACGAGCGTGTCTTGCATCAAATTGAAGCGGCCGGCGGCTGGCTGCCCTTTGACCGCTTCATGGCGCTGGCCCTGTACGAACCCGGCCTGGGCTACTACAGCCGGGGCAGCCGCCAGTTTGGTTTGTTGCCCACGTCAGGCAGCGACTTTGTCACCGCGCCAGAGTTGTCACCGCTGTTTGGCCGTGCGCTGGCACGCCAGGTGCTGCAAGTGCTGGATGCCGTGCGCTGCGACGAGGTGTTTGAGTTCGGCGCCGGTTCAGGCGCGCTGGCCGCGCAGTTGCTGAGCGCGCTGGGCGCGCGCGTGCAGCGCTACAGCATCATCGACTTGTCTGGCGCGCTGCGTGAGCGCCAGGCCCAAACACTGGCGCCGTGGGCCGACAAAGTGCACTGGCTGGACACTCTGCCCGACACGCTGCAAGGTGTGGTGGTGGGCAACGAAGTGCTTGACGCCATGCCCGTGCAACTGCTGCACTTTGACGGCAGCCAGTGGTTCGAACGTGGCGTGACCCACACGATGCAAGACCTGGCCTGGGCCGACCGCGTCACGGCGCTGCGCCCGCCCGTTGACGGCCCCTTCATGCCTGGCACGGTGACCGAAATCCACCCTCAGGCCGAAGCCTTTGTGCGCACCCTGGCCGAGCGTTTGACGCGTGGCGCAGCCTTCTTCATCGACTACGGTTTCCCCGAAGCCGAGTACTACCACCCGCAGCGTTGCAGCGGCACCTTGGTGTGCCACCGCGCGCACCAAGTCGACAGTGAACCGCTGTTGGACCTGGGCGAAAAAGACATCACCGCGCACGTCAACTTCAGCGGCATCGCCCTGGCCGCGCAAGACGCGGGAATGGATGTGCTGGGCTACACCTCACAAGCGCGCTTCTTGCTGAACTGCGGCTTGACGGATGACTTGCTCACGGCCGATTTGCGTGGCCGCACACACGCGCAAAAGCTCATCACCGAACACGAGATGGGTGAACTCTTCAAGGTCATTGGCTTGGGTCGTGGGCTGGACCTGGCGTGCCTGGGTTTTGTGCAGGGCGACCGCTCGCACCGGCTGTAGCAGGCATCAACTTGACCGCGTCACACATGCTCACCGAAGCACAGCAAGCGCCTGCTGCAGTGGCGCGTTTGCTCAGCATGGGCGCCGACAAGGCCGCCGCTTTGGCCAGCGCACTGCGCGCGGCACCACCGGCCGCCATGCTCACCGTGGCGCGTGGCAGCAGCGACCACGCCGCGCACTACCTGGCCTATCTGACCATGGCGCGGCTGGGCCGGCTGGTGACCTCACTGCCCATGTCGCTGGTCACGCTCTACCCCAGCAAGCTGCACTGTGAAGGTCTGCTGTCGCTGGCCTTTTCGCAAAGTGGCCAAAGCCCTGACCTGGTGCTGCCCACGCAGACTTTGCGCCAGCGCGGCGCGCGCACAGTGGCTTTTGTCAACGATGCCGACTCGCCCTTGGCGCGCGCCAGCGAATGGGTGCTGGCGCTGCACGCGGGCGCAGAAAACAGTGTCGCCGCGACCAAGAGCACCATCGCACAACTGGTGTGCGGCGCGCGGCTGGTGGCGCAGTGGCAGCCAGACGCACCACTGCTGGCAGCGCTGCAAGACTTGCCGCAAGTGCTGCACCAAGCCACGCGCTGCGACTGGACTGCGGCCGTGGCCGCGTTGGTGCAGGCGGACAGGCTCTACGTCATCAGCCGTGGCCTGGGCCTGGCCGTGGCCATGGAAGCCGCGCTCAAGTTCAAAGAGACCTGTGGCGTACAGGCCGAGGCCTTCTCGGGCGCCGAGCTGCGCCACGGCCCCATGGCGCTGGTGGAGCAGGGCTACCCCATGCTCGTCCTGGCGCCGCGCGGGCCTGCGCAAGCCGGCCTGCTGGCCTTGGCGCAAGACATGCGCCAACTGGGCGCGCAGGTGCTGCTGGCCGCGCCGCTGGGCACAGCGGGCGCCGACTTGCCGCTGGCCATCACCGGCCATGAAGACCTGGACCCGATAGCTGCAGTGCAGTCCTTCTACCCCATGGTCGAAGCGCTGGCCCGCGCGCGCGGACTTGACCCCGACAGGCCGCGCCACTTGTCTAAAGTCACGCTTACCACTTGATGCGCTGGCTGCTCGTTTTCTTGCTTGCCTGCTTGGTCTTCAACGGCTTGCAGCGCTGGCTGCAAAAGGTCGGCCTGGGCCAGCTACCCGGCGACTTCAGTGTCACCATCCGTGGGCGCCAGTGGTATGTGCCGCTCACCAGTTCGGTGGTCATCACCGTGCTGGGCATGCTGATTGGGCTCTTGATCTAGATGAACATCTTCCTGTCCTACTCATCGACTCGGCGCGACATTGCAGACCGGCTTCGTCTGGCGCTTGAGGCCGAAGACCATGAAGTTTTCTTCGACCGCAGCGACCTCGCGGCTGGCGAGAACTTTCAGCAGCCCATTCGCGACGCGCTGGTGGCGGCCGATCTCTTCATCTTTTTGATCTCGCCCGAATCGGTGGCCAGCGGCAGCTTCACGCTGGCCGAGCTGGACATGGCGCAACAGCAGTGGCGCCGCCCCGCGCGCCGTGTGCTGCCGGTGGTGGTGGCGGCCACGCCCAAGGCCAGCATTCCGGCTTACCTCAAAGCAGTCACGCTGCTCGAGCCGCAGGGCGACGTGGTGGCGCAAACGCTGACTGCCGTGGCGGCCTTGGCGCGCCCTTGGCAGGTGCGCTGGCGCTGGGCTTTGCGGGTCGCAGCATTGCTGCTGCTGGGCGCCCTGGCATGGTGGGGTTCGCATCGGTGGCAGGCGCGTCAATTGGCAGCCGCCGAACAAACCGCGCGCCGCCAGCAACTGGAACAAGCCGGCCGCGCCCTGGCGCTGTGCCACAGCGGCAGCCGCGCCGACGGCTTTGCCCAGCTCACACAACTGGCCGCCGCGCCTCCCGTGGCCGCTGGCGTGCTGCGCGCGCGTGAAGACTGCGCCATGGCCTGGCTGCGCGAGCCGCGCGGACTGCCCGGCGACAAGCCTTTTGCGCAGTTCACCGCGCCGCTGCGCGCCGTGTTGGCACAAGCCCTGGTGGCCGGCGCCAGCGGTGCGCGCGCGGCGGACTTGCGTGCCCATCTGGGCTGGGCTTATGCGCTGCTGTGGCATGACTACCCCAGCCCGGCACAAGACCCTGGCGAGCACTACCGGCAGGCACTGCAAGACGACGCCGATAACTTCTACGCGCACGCGTTGTGGGGCCATTGGTTGTTCAAGCGCACGCCGGCTGACCCTGTGCAGGCCAAGGCCCACTTTGCTGCGGCCTTGAAAAACGGCCGTGACCTGCCTTTCCTGCGCACCTTGCAAGTGGGCGTGACGGTGCGAAGCCTGGCCGATGCGCCCTACGCGCTGCAAGTACTGAACCAGATGCGCGTGCAGGGTGAGCCTTCACCCGCAGTCAGAATCCCAGACGTATGGGACTTCTTTTTTGGCACCGTTTACCTCGAAGACACGGCGCGGCTTTTGCGCCAGACCTTGCCAGCCCAGGACACGCTGCAAGTCTTTCTGTGGCTCTACCCCCAGCCCGAAGACGACGCCACCCGCCGCGATCTTTGGCGCCTGGCCCACGGCTGGCTGATGATCCAAGCGGGCAGGGCGGGGCAGGCCAGGCCCGATCTGCTTTTGCTGCAAAAAGAGCTGCGCGCCGCAGACAAGTCAGGCCCCGCTGTCAACGCCCTGAATCGACTGCTGGCCAAGTCTTGATGCTCAGGCCTTGACGCTCAGGCCTTGACGCTCAGGCGTCGATGCGCCAGCCGTGGCTGCACTTGCGGCAGCGCACCTGCACCTCGTCACCGTCGGCATGGCAACGTTCCTGCACCACTTCCATGCGGCCGTAGGCCTTGCACTGCGGGCAGTCGGCCTGGTGGGCCACGGCTTCGGCGTGGCTCAGCAAACGCAAGTAGCGGCGCAGGGCCCACAGGCCAATGCCGGCGCACAGCAGCACGGCCACCACGTCGGTCAACTGGTCTTGCAGCGAGCGGAATTTGCCCGCCGCTTCAAAGGCTGCAAAAAGGCCAATGACGCAGAAAAAAGTCAGCAGCAGGTGGGCGTGGCTTTGCAGCAGTTCACGCTCATACCACTTGCGAAAGCCGTGTTTGCGGATGCCGTCGGCCAGTTTCATGGGCGCCCCATTTGCTGTGGCGACCATGGTCGCACAAATGGCCTCAGGCTGGCAGCACTGGCTCAAGGGCGCGCTCCAGGGCCAGCACGCGCGCGGCCTGGATGGCAGCGCCAATCTCGGGCCCTTGCCGGCCCCGCGCTTGCGCTTGCTCGGCCACGGCGGCAGTGTCCACGCCCAGCGCGGCTTGCAGCAGTGGCGG
>JANNEX010000162.1:0-3265 GCA_031379155.1 Rubrivivax sp. | reverse complement strand
ATGGGCGCACCCGCTGCCGAGCCAATGCCGGTCAGGAAGGTGTGCGGGTTGGTGCCAATGGCCGGGTTGGCGGCGTAGGCCAGGTCGTTGCGGAAGTAGGTGACGCGGTCGGCAAAACCACCAGCACGCAGGATGGCACTGGTGGTCGGGTTGGGCACCGTCTTGTCACCCTTGGCAAACTGGAAGAGCACCGGCTTGGGCGCGTGGCCGTGCAGCGGCTGCTGGCGAATAAAGGGCGCGTAGCTCACCGGGTTACCGGTGCCCGAGACCCACTGCGTTCGGTCAAAGACCTGCGCAATGGCCAGCGCACCGGCACGCGTGTTGACCACTGGCGCGAGGTCGCGCAGCGGCATGTTTTCGTCAAAATTCAGGTTGAACGGGAAAGGCACGCCGGCCGTAGGCGGCAGGTTGATGAGCGCGGGTTGGCGTGACACCAGGGCAATGGCGCCCAGCAACCGGAAGACAGGGCTCAGGCGCACGATTTCGATGATCGACCCACCTGGCACGTTAGGCACACCGGCCTTGATGGCCGGTTCCACGCCCAGGAAGATGGTGCCGTAGATGCCACCAAAGGACTGGCCCGAGTAGTAGATGCGTTGCGCGTCCAGGTCGACACTGCCGTCGCCGTCCACGTCCACGCCGCCCTGAATCTGGCGCACCAGTTGCATCAGGTCGACCACCGTTTGGCGCAAACCGTCGCGGCTGGAGATGATGTTGTTGGCACCCACCGCACTGCTGCCTTCGGTGGAGTCGATGGCGCCGTTGCCGTCCTGGTCGATGCCACGGCCGCCCGCGTTGACCACCACCGGCAATGCACCGGCGCGCAGCACATTCAGCGTGCCCAGCGCACCGCCGCCGTGGCCCACGACGTTGATCGACACTGTGGCAATGCCTTGCGCGGCAAAGCTGGCCGCCACGGTCCACGGCGCGCCATAGATGCTGTCGCCAAAACCGTGGCCAAAGATGGCCACCGGCCAGCCGTTGGCGGGCTTGGTGCCGGCGGGCAAGATCATCTGCACCAGTAGATCGTTAGCCCCCTGCACTTGCGGGTGGCCGGTGAGCGTGCCGGTGGCCGGAATCAAACGTTCAGCGGTTTCGTAGTTGGGCGAGCTGTAGCGGCCATAAGCCACTGCGCCTACCGCGCCCGGGATGATGCCCAGCGCGGGTGTGGGCACAAAGCCGGCAGTGAAGGCCGGCGCGGCGCCCGTCTGACGGTTAAAGGCGATGCCTTGCAGCGTGGCCAGTGGGAACACCGCACGCACCGGCCCGGCCGTGGTGCTGCCGATATTGAAGTTGACGCCGCCAGGCTGCGAATGCCTGATCTGGCGGTGGATCTTGCTCAGGTCGGCGCTGATGCTCTGCGTGCTGAAGACACTGCCGGCGACGATGCGATGCTGGTCATGGCCATGGCCCTGGCGCTGGCCCTGCATGCCGTCGCGCAGCTCGCGGCCATGTTCGTCGTCATCACGGCTGCGGCCAAATTCTTTGCCCCAACCGCCACTCTTGATCTTTTTGCCCTGGGTGTCGCGCACACCGTCGGTGATGACCAGCAGGTAGCGCGAATGCTGCTGCAAGAGCTTGTCGCTTTGCATCACCAGCGTCTTGCTGGCGGGATCCCACAGCACCTGGTTGATGCCCACCCGTTCGCCGTAGCCACGCAGGCTGAGTGTGTCGCCCAGGTTGACCAGGTAGACGGTGTGGCTGTTGACGGTGGCCGGATCAATGTCGCCCGTGAAAGGCACCGTGATGCGCGGCTGGATGGAAAAGCCGTCCAGCGTGTTGATGACGGTGATGTCCTGGCAGTCGCTGAGCCGCACCACGCAGTCGGGCTTGGGCAGGTTGACGCGGCGCAGGGTGTTCTGCGTGCCGTCAAACACCGTGTAGCGGTTGCTGGGGAAAGGCGCACCGGCGGGGTCGCTGGCGTCAAAGCGCACGCTGACGCCGTCGGCCTGCGCCAATGGCAGCGCCAGGGCCAGTGCGGCCGCGGCCACGCAGGTGCGGATGTTTGCTTGCAGCATGGTGTTTGTCTCCAGGGCGGCCCGCAGCGGGCCAAGGTGCTGTTTATAGGCCTGCTGCAAGGCCCGTGCGCTTAGGACATAGCCTGAGCCGGCCTGTCACGTGGGGGACAGGCTCGGGAACGGGCTTGGGGACGGGCCTGGGGAAAGACGCAGGAAGCTGGCAAAGCGCGGCACGCCGGCTGGCGTCAGGCTGCGATAGGTGAAGGTCACTTCAGTGCCGATGGCCGGTGGGCTGTTGCGCTGTGCGTCGCTCAAGCCCGTGCCCAGGTGAAATTCGGTGCCGTCGGCCAGGCGCACGCGCAACGCACCCAGGCGCCCTTCATGTTTGCCACGGCCGGGCACATGGCTCAGCACGGTGGCCTCGGCGTCCAGCAGCGGCTTGAGCTTTTGCACCAGACTGCTGCGGCCCGTCACGTAGGGCGCGTCGGCGCGGTGCAGCACCAGGCCTTCGCCGCCTGCAGCCACCACGTCGCGCAGGCGCTGTTGCAGCGCGCTGCGGCTGGCCAGGGTTTCTTGTCTCGCTGCCCTCAGGCCCGCGCTTGGCCTGGCCTGCACAAGGGCTTGGATTTGGGCAGCACGCTGGGCGAAAGTGCCTGTCGCACCCGGCAGTTCGAAGACCATGTAGCTCAGCGCACGCCACTCATCATCGCGCGGCTGCAAGCGGCGCACGGCGCCAGACGTGGCCTCAAAGCGGCCACGGCCCAGCCACAGTTCACCGTCCAGTGGCTGGGCCGGCAACCTCGCCAAAAACCAGGCTGGCGCGTGGATGGGCAGGCCGCTGCGAAAGCGCAGGCTGCGGCCGTCCCACCAGGCGCGCACGCCGTCGTATTTTTCGCTCACCAGATAACCCTGGGGGTCGATGTCAGCGGTCGCCTCCATGGCCAGGACCAGCGGCGTCGCAGGCGCGCGCGACCAGGCTGAAAAAGGCAGTGCGGCAAGGCCAGCCAGCAGGTGGCGGCGTGACAGCAAAAGCGGGTTGGGCATGGCGAGCTTTGAAGTTCAAGACGGTTGCCAGTCTTGCTTCGCTGAGCCATCAACACCATCGCCCAGGGTGTGGCCGCATGGGGGCACCCAGGCGGGTGCCCCGCCCTGCTGCGCCGTCAGTCCCAGCGCTTGAGCGCCAACACCGCATTCAGCCCGCCAAAAGCAAAGCTGTTGGACAGCGCCGCGCGCACGGGCCGCTCTTGCGCGGTGTTGGGCACCACGTTCAAGTCGCACTCGGGGTCAGGCCCCAGGTAGTTGATGGT
>JANNEX010000141.1:0-4845 GCA_031379155.1 Rubrivivax sp. | reverse complement strand
TTGGACAACTGGGAAGTGGGTGTTTGATGTTCAGGCGCGCGTGGCCGCAGCCATCTCACGCAGACGGGCGCGCTCGGCGCGGGCGATGGTGTAGCTGGCGGCGATGACACCGATGGACACGACGACGATGATCAGCGTGGCTACCGCGTTCACGCTCGGGTTGAGGCCCAGGCGTGCGCGCGAGAAGATGACCAGCGGCATGGTGGTAGAGCCAGGGCCCGACAAAAAGGCCGACAGCACCACGTCGTCAAGGCTGAGCGTGAAGGTCAGCAACCAGGCCGAGGCCAGGCTTTGTGCGATGAGCGGCAGCGTTACCAGCCAGAACACCTGGTGCGGCTTGGCACCCAGGTCCAGCGCGGCTTCTTCCAACTGCGGGTTCATGTCTTGCAGCCGTGCCTGGATGATGACGGCCGCATAGGCCATGCCCAGCAGCAAGTGGCCCAGCCAGATGGTAAACATTCCGCGCTCAGGAAAGCCCAGCACACGCTGCACGCTGACCAGCATGAGCAGCAGCGACAGGCCCACCACCACTTCAGGCATCACCAGTGGCGCGTTGGCCATGCCCGAAAACAGCGTGCGGCCAAAGAAGCGTTTGTACTTGACGAGCGCAAAAGCCGCGAAGCTGCCCAGCACGACTGAGCCGCAGGCGGTGAGGAAGGCAATCTTCATGCTCAGCCACAAGCCGGCCAGCATTTCTTCGTCGTGCAGCAGCGCTGCATACCACTTGAAGGTGAAGCCGCGCCAGACATTGGGCACCGGTGAATCGTTGAATGAAAAAGTCACCAGCGCCACGATGGGCAGGAACAGAAAGATGTAGCCGGCCGTCAGCCAGCCACGGCCAAACCATTGGTTGAAGCGCGCGGTGCTCAATTTCACTTGCGCCGCTCCTGCGCTTCAGCCTGGTATTTGTTGAAGATGGCCAGCGGCACGATGATGAGCAGCACCATCACCACGGCCACGCTGCTGGCCATGGGCCAGTCGTTGTTGCTGAAAAACTCGTCCCACAGCACACGGCCGATCATCAGCGTCTCGGGCCCGCCCAGCAGTTCTGGAATGACGAATTCACCCACGCAAGGAATGAAGACCAGCATGCTGCCGGCGATGATGCCGGCCTTGGACAAGGGCACGGTGATTTTCCAGAATGCCGTCCAAGGCGTGGCACCCAGGTCAGCCGCCGCTTCCAGCAAGCGCAAGTCCATCTTGGCCAGGTTGCCAAACAGCGGCAAGATCATGAAGGGCAGGTAGGTGTAGGTCATGCCCAGCACCAGCGAAAACGGCGTGTGCATGAGCTTGCCTGGCGCGCTGATGAGGCCCAGACTCAACAGCATCTGGTCCAGCCCCAGGCCGACGATGGCGTCGGCCACCCAGCCGCCTTCGGTCAGCAGGCCGCGCCAGGCATACACACGCAGCAAGAAGCTGGTCCAAAAGGGCAGCATCACCAGCATCAACAGGGCCGGCTGCTGCGTGGGCTTTGCACGCGCCATGAAGTAGGCAAACGGATAGCCAATCAGCAAGCACAGCACGGTAGTGGCAGCGGCGTAACGCAAGCTGGCCAAATAGGTTTTGTAATACAGCGCGTCTTCGGTAATGAAGACGTAATTGCTGAGCTTGACGGACAGCGCCAAGACACCGTCTTTGAAGCTGAACAGGTCTTTGAAGACGACGTTGTCCATCTCTGACACGCTGATCTTGCCGACGATGAAAAACGGCGCCAGGAAAAACAGCAGCAGGAAAAGGAAAGGCACCGCGATGACCAAACCGCGGCCAGTGAAGAGTGCCTTGAGGGCGGTCATGTCGCGCTTTTTTCCCGTCTTTTTGGTGCTATTGCGTCAACACCACGTGGGCGGAATCAGACCACTGCGCCCACACCATGTCGCCCCAGGTGATGCTCTCATCGCTGTGGCGCTGCGTGTTGGCCTGGCTGACCTTGAGCTTGGCTCCGCTGGCCAGTTGCAGGTGATAGACCGTGAAGGCGCCGAAGTAGGACAGCTCTTTGACGGTGCCTTGCGCCTGGTTCAAGTTGCCTTCAGGCTTGGCCTTGCTGAGACTGATTTTTTCAGGCCGCAGTGCCACCGTGACCGTCATGCCTTCCGTGCCTGTGATGCCGTGGCCCACGTGGTGTTTGCAATCGGCGCAGCCAATCACGCAGTGGTCTGCGGCGTCGACATCCAGCGTGCCGTCCATGAGGTTGACGTTGCCAATGAAGTCGGCCACGAAGCGTGTCGCCGGCGTTTCATAGATGTCACCCGGTGCGCCCACTTGCAGGAAGCGGCCTTCACTCATCACCGCGATGCGCCCGGCCATGGTCATGGCCTCTTCCTGGTCGTGCGTGACCATGACGCAGGTGACACCCACCTGCTCGATGATGTTGACCAGCTCAATCTGCGTTTCTTCGCGCAGCTTTTTGTCCAGCGCACCCAGCGGCTCGTCCAGCAGCAGCATCTGCGGCTGCTTGGCCAGGCTGCGCGCCAGCGCCACACGTTGCTGCTGGCCGCCTGAGAGTTGATGCGGTTTGCGCTGCGCGTACTTGCCCAACTGCACCAGCTTGAGCATGGCTTCCACGCGCTGCGCCACCTGCTCTTTGGGCAGGCCTTCGCGGCGCGGGCCAAAGGCGATGTTGTCCCACACAGTCAGGTGCGGAAACAGCGCGTAGCTCTGGAACATCATGTTCATGGGCCGCTGATACGGCGACAGCGTGGACAGGTCTTGGCCGTCCAGCACGATGCGGCCCGAGGTGGGCGTCTCAAAGCCCGCCAGCATGCGCAGCAAGGTGCTCTTGCCGCAGCCCGACGAGCCCAGCAGCGCAAAGATTTCGCCCTTGGCAATGTCAAGGCTGACCTGGTTGACGGCCTTGAAGCCATTGAAGTCTTTGACGACGTCAATGATCTGCAAGAAGGCCGGCTGCGTTGCGCCAGCCGCTTTGGCTTGGAGGACGGCTGCCATGTCAGGACTTGTTCAAAGGCCGGTCTTGAACGAGGTGTAGGTGCGCGTCATCAAACGGCGCAAATCGTTGTTCAGCGAATCGGGCGGGATCATCTTGGCCAGCTCTGCTGCCGGCAAAAAAACCGTGGGATTGCTGGCCACTTCGGGCTTGATGAATTTCTTCGATTCGGCGATGGCGTTGGCGTAGAAGACCTTGTTGGTCAGCCCCGCCGCGACTTCAGGCCGCATCATGTAGTTGATGAATTTGTGCGCGTTGCCCGGGCGCGGCGCGTCGGTGGGAATCACCATCACGTCAAAAAACAGCAGGCCGCCGGTCTTGGGAATCGTGGCCTGGATGTTCTGGCCGGTCTTGCCTTCAATGGCCCGCTGGCGCGCAATGTTGACGTCACCGCTCCAGCCCAGCGCCAGGCAGATGCTGCCGCTGGCCATGTCGTTGATGTAGCCCGAAGAACTGAACAGCGTGATGTGCGGCCGCACCGATTTCAGCAGCGCCAAAGCGGCTGCATAGTCGCTGGCGTTTTTGCTGAATGATGGCTTGCCCAGGTAGTGCAGGGCAGCGGGCACGATCTCGGTCGCTGAGTCAAGGTAAGACACACCACAGCTCTTGAGCTTGCTGATGTACTCGGGCTTGAAGACCAGGTCCCACACGTTGTCGGGCATGGGCGTGCTGCCCAGCGCGGCCTTGACCTTGTCGACATTGATGCCCACGGTGGTAAAGCCCCACAGCCAATTCACCATGTAGTCGTTGCCCGGGTCCAAGCGTGCCAGCTGCAGCTGCACGGCGGGGTCCAGGTTGCGCAGGTTGGGCAGTTGGCTCTTGTCGAGCTTGCGCACCAGGCCGCCGTCAATTTGCAGCTTGGCCCAGTTGGAGCTGGGCACCACGATGTCGTAGCCGGTCTTTCCCGCGACCAGTTTGGCGTGCACGATTTCGTTGTTGTCGAAATTGTCGTAACGCACGCGAATGCCGGTTTCCTTTTCGAAATTGCGGATGGTGTCTTCGGCGATGTAGTCAGACCAGTTGTAGATGTTGAGCAAGCGCTCTTCTTCTTGAGCCAGGGTCAGCGTGCTCGCCACGGCAAGGGCCAGGGTGCACAAAAGAGACTTCGTGTTCATGCGGTCTTCCTCCAGCAGGAGAGTGTTGAAACGGGTTAGCGGGTGAGTCTAGATATGGCTATGCGTTCGCCTATCAGGGGAAGCGCTCAATCACGGGGTTAGCCAACCGTTGCGCTGCGCGTCAGCCAGCGTCAAGTCCAGGCAGCGGCGTATGAGTGCCACCATCTCCTCGATTTGCGCGGCGGTGATGACCAGGGGCGGCGCAATGATCATGCGGTCGCCCACGGCACGCATGATCAAGCCGTTGGCAAAGCAGTGGCCACGGCAGACCATGCCGATCTCAACGCTGTCGGCAAAAGCCTCACCGGTGGTCTTGTCTTTGACGAGCAACAGCGCGCCCATCAGCCCGCAGGTTTGTGCTTCGCCCACCAGCGGGTGTTCGGCCAATGCGGCAAAGGCCTTGGCCAGTTGCGGGCCAGATTCATTGCGTACTTTCTCGACCAAGCCCAGTTCACGCACCAGCTTGATGTTGGCCAGCGCCACCGCACAGGCCACGGGGTGGCCGCTGTAGGTGTAGCCGTGGTTGAACTCGCCGCCTTGTTCGATCAGCACCTTGGCCACACGGTCGCCCACCATGACGCCGCCCAGCGGAATGTAGCCACTGGTCACGCCCTTGGCGAAGGTCATCAGATCAGGCTTGTAGCCCATGGTTTCGCAGCCAAACCATTGGCCGGTGCGGCCAAAACCGCAGATGACTTCGTCGCTGACCAGCAGCACACTGTGACGGTCGCAGATGCGCTGCACCTCGGGCCAATAGGTGCTGGGCGGGATGATCACGCCGCCTGCGCC
>JANNEX010000128.1:0-2225 GCA_031379155.1 Rubrivivax sp. | reverse complement strand
TGACTTTTCCGGGGCGCAACCGCTTCAAGACCCCCTTGCTGGTGGCCGGCGCCGAAATCATCACGGCCTGGGCCGTCACTTTGGCCACGCTGTGGTTGTGTGCCTACGCCACCACCAGCCTGCATTTTTTCAGCCCGCCCGTGCTGCTGCTGTGGGCGTTGGCCACGCCGCTGCTGCTGTGGGCAGGCGTGGCCGCAGGCCGCAGCGTGTTGCGCTACCGTGCGGCGCAGCCGGCAAACCGGCATTCCGCCGTCGTGGTGGGTGCCGGGGCGCTGGGTGCCAAGGTGGCGCGTGCGCTGCAAGACAACCGCGAAGAGGGCCACGACTTTGCGGGCTGGTTTGATGACCGTGCAGACGCCCGCGTCCACGCCGACGCCACCGCCACCATGCTGGGTTCCCTCAAGGACGTGGGGCCCTATGTGCACGCGCACGGCATCAAAGAGGTCTACATCACCATGCCACTGGGTTCGCAACCGCGCATCTTGCAGTTGATCAAGAGTGTGCAGGGCACCACCGCGTCCATCTACTTCGTGCCCGATGTGTTCGGCATCAGCATCATCCAGGGCCGCTTGCAGGACATGAACGGTGTGCCGGTGGTCGGCATTTGCGAAACGCCGTTTACTGGCACCAACGAATTGGTCAAGCGTGTGTCTGACCTCGTGCTGGCCACGCTGATCCTGCTGCTGGTGGCACCGCTGATGGGGCTCATCGCCATCGGCGTCAAACTCAGCTCACCGGGTCCGGTGCTGTTTCGCCAGCGCCGCAACGGGCTGGACGGGGATGAGATTGCAGTCTACAAATTTCGCTCCATGACCGCACAGGACGATGGCGCTGTGGTGGCGCAAGCGACGCGAAGCGATGCGCGCATCACACGCTTTGGGGCTTTCCTGCGTCGCACTTCACTTGACGAACTGCCACAATTCATCAACGTGGTGCAAGGCCGCATGAGCATCGTGGGGCCCCGCCCGCACGCGGTGGCCCACAACGAGATGTACCGCAATTTAATCAGTGCCTACATGGTGCGCCACAAGGTCAAGCCAGGCATCACGGGGTGGGCGCAAGTCAACGGCCTGCGCGGCGAAACCGAGACCATAGACAAGATGAAAGCGCGCGTCGAACTGGACCTGGAATACCTGCGCAACTGGTCGCTGGGGCTGGACTTGCAGATCATCTTGCGCACGGTGCGCGTGGCCTTCGTCGAACGCAACGCCTACTGATGTCGCAGCGGCGTTGTTTTACGTCCCATTCTCGCCATCCACCTGCGGAGATTCCAGCTTGATGAAAAAGAAGAAGCCAGTGGGCAGCGCCAGAGCGGGATCGCCGCCGGCCAGCAGCGGGCCAGTCACCATCGGCATGGTGGCGCAGGCGGCAGGCGTGTCGGCCAGCACCGTGTCGCGTGTGCTCAACGGCACGGCCGTGGTCAGTGAGCTGAAAAAGAAGGCCATTGACGAAGCCATTGCCACGCTGGGTTTTGTGCCCAACCCGATTGCACGGGGCCTGGCTGGCGGACGCACCTTCAGCATCGGCGTCGTCACGCAAGCGCTGGACAGCCCCTTTTATGGCGCCGCCATGCGTGGCGTCGAAGACGCCTTGCTGCCGGCTGGCTACAACGCTTTGTTTGTCAGCGGGCACTGGAATGCGGCGGCCGAAGCGCGCTGCATCGACGTGCTGCAATCGCGCCGCGTCGACGGCATCGTCGTGCTCACTGGGCGCCTGACCGACCAGGCACTCAAGACTTACGCCAAGAACCAGCCGCTGGTGGTAACGGGGCGCACGCTCAAGGCGCCCGGCCTGTTCACGTTGAACTTCGACAACTTCCGCGGTGGCTGCCTGGCCACCCAGCACCTGATCCAACTGGGCCACCGGCGCATCGCCTTCATTGCCGGCGACGCCGACCATCCTGACGCGAACGAGCGCCTGCGCGGCTACCGTTTTGCGCTGGATGCGGCGGGCATTGCCTTTGACCCCGCGCTGGTGGTGCCGGGCGAGTACCTTGAACTCAGCGGCCTGCTGGCGGTGGACCGCTTGCTTGAAAAGGGCCAGCGCTTCACGGCGATATTTGCCGCCAACGACCAGATGGCGGTGGGTGCGGCGCTGGGCTTGCAGCGGCGTTCGCTGCGTGTGCCCGAAGACATCTCCATCGTCGGCTTCGACGACTTGCCGACTTCGCAGTACGCCATTCCGCCGCTCACCTCGGTGCAGCAGCCGGCCTACGAGCTGGGGCG
>JANNEX010000446.1:0-9843 GCA_031379155.1 Rubrivivax sp. | reverse complement strand
AGATTGTTGCCCCGCGAAGGCAATTTTTTTGAGCTCTTCAATGAGCACGGCAAGTACATCGCCGAAGGCGCCGTGGCCTTCATGGCCATGGTGCAGAACTACAACGACGCCGATCTGCGCGAGCGCCATGCGCGTGAGGTGGGCGACGCTGAACGTGCCGCCGACAAGGTGACGGCCGAGGTGCACCGGCTGCTGCACCGCACCTTCATCACGCCGCTGGACCGCGACCAGATTCACCGTCTCATCAACGCCATGGACGACGTGATAGACCTGCTGCAAGACTCCAGCGAAGTCATGTCTCTGTACGACTTGCAGCGTCTGAACACCGACGTGGTGCGCCTGTCTGACATTTCGGTGCGCTGCTGCGAAAGGGTGCAGCACGTGCTGACGCTGCTGCCGCGCTTGAAAGACCCCAGCGTGGCCGCGTCGGTACTGAAAACCTGTGAAGAAATTGACCAGCTCGAGTCGGACGCCGACCGTGTCATGCGCAGTGCCATGTCCAGCCTGTTCCGCGAAGAGCCCGACACGCGCCAGCTCATCAAATTGAAGGCCGTGTACGAGCACCTGGAGTCCATCTCAGACCGCTGCGAGGACGTGGCCAACCTCGTCGAAGGCATCGTGCTCGAAAACTCCTGACTTGCCAGCGGCGATCAAATGCAAATTGCCCTGTGGGTTGTGATCATGCTGGTGGTGCTGGCGCTGCTGTTCGACTTCATGAACGGCTTTCACGACGCCGCCAACTCCATCGCCACGGTGGTATCCACGGGCGTGCTCAAACCGGGCCAGGCGGTGGTCTTTGCGGCTTTTTTCAACGTCGTGGCGATCTTCGTTTTTCAGCTCAAGGTGGCGGCCACCGTGGGCAAGGGCATCGTTGACCCCGGCGTGGTGGACCAGTACGTGATCTTTGGTGCCCTGGTGGGCGCCATCGCCTGGAACGTCATCACCTGGTGGTACGGCATTCCTTCGAGCAGTTCACACGCGCTGATTGGTGGCATCGTGGGTGCCACGCTGGCCAAGGCGGGCTCGGCGCCGCTGGTCATGAGCGGCGTGCTCAAAACCGTGGCCTTCATCCTCATCTCACCCGTGATGGGATTTTTGTTCGGTTCGCTGCTGATGGTGGCCGTGGCCTGGATTTGCAGGCGGGCTTCGCCGCTGCGTGTGGACAACATATTTCGGCGCTTGCAACTGGTGTCGGCGGGCCTGTATTCGCTGGGCCACGGCGGCAATGACGCGCAAAAGACCATCGGCATCATCTGGCTGCTGTTGATCGCGGCGGGCATCAGCGACGCGGCCGACAAGATGCCGCCGGCCTGGGTCATCTGGTGCTGCTACATCGCCATCGGCCTGGGCACCATGTTTGGTGGCTGGCGCATCGTCAAGACCATGGGCCAGCGCATCACCAAGCTCAAGCCGGTCGGCGGTTTTTGCGCCGAAACCGGCGGCGCGGCCACACTCTTCATGGCCACCGCGCTGGGCGTGCCGGTATCGACCACGCACACCATCACAGGTGCCATCTTCGGCGTGGGTTCGGTGCGCAATGCCTCGGCAGTGCGCTGGGGTTTGGCCGGGCACATCGTGATGGCCTGGGTCTTCACCATCCCGTCCACGGCCTTCATCGCGGCGGTGTTTTACGGGCTCAGCCGTTTGCTGTTTTGAGTTTCTGCTGTGGCCTCTAACTGCCACTCAAAAAACTTCTGGCCACCGTAGGCGATGCTGCCCAAAAGCGCAGTGCTGCCGATCAGCAACGCAGCAATGGCGGCCAGCACAGCGCCCCAGCCAGTGGGCGTGACGGCGTGGCGCGGGTTGTGGCGCGCATCCCATTGTTCGTCGGGCGTCAGTGCATAGACGATGGCGCTGAGGGTGGCTGCGGCAATCATCAAGCCCAGCAGCGGGGCCAAGAGCCAGGCCAGTTTGTCGTCCTGACCCAGCTCGCGCAGGCGCAACACCCCCAGCAGACCGGCGGCGGTGGGCAGCGGGTGCAGCCAGGCCCAGCGGTCGCCCAGGCCGTGCAGGTACAGGCGGTGAATGCCCAGCGCGCCCAGCAGCAGCGCCAGCCAGGCGGCCAGGGTCTTGCTGCGGTAGTGGGTGTGGGGCGAGGAGGGGATGGGATGCGGCATCGCGGCAGGGCACATTGGGCGCGCAAGCAGGGGTCAGCTTGCCGTCTTGCCCACCCAGTTTATAATGCGCGGTTTTCGACGCTGGCTTGACGTGACAACACGGCAGGCGTATCTACGGCGTCGGCAGTGGCTGGTGGGCGCGCGGGTTTGCAGCGAGCCTTGCCAGCCTTCACGATGGCCTGCCCGGCGTGTCCCCGTGGCGTGGCAGTCGACCTATCCGTTTCCAAGGAATACATCATGGTCGTGATCCGACTGTCCCGTGGCGGCGCCAAGAAGCGTCCTTTTTACAACATCGTCGTGGCTGACTCGCGTGAGCGCCGCGACGGCCGTTTCATCGAGCGCGTGGGTTTTTACAACCCCGTGGCTGCGGGTGGCGAACAGCCCTTGCGCGTGGCGCTGGACCGTGTCACCCACTGGGCTGGTGTGGGTGCCCAGTTGTCGCCCACCGTGGCGCGCCTGGTTGACCAGGCCAAGAAGGCGGCCTGAAGCTGGAAGCCAAGCTGGCGATGCCAGAAGATGCGGTCGAAGTCGGCCGCATCCTCGGCGCCTGGGGTGTGAAGGGCGGCATCAAGGTCAAGGCCTTTGCCGCCGACCCGCAGGCGCTGTTTTCCACCAAACGCTGGTTTATCCAGCCCTCTGAAATGCCCCGGCCTGTGCTGGCCGGCGCCGCTGCGTGGCCCACGCTGCTGCGTGTGGTGCAGGCCAAAGAGCAGGGCGACGCTGTAGTGGCCACCGTGCAAGAAATTGCCGACCGCGACGCTGCCGAAGCGCTCAAGGGCGCACGTGTGTTTGTGCCACGCGCCAGCTTCCCGACACCTGCCGAGGGCGAGTACTACTGGGTTGACCTGATCGGCCTGGCGGTGGTCAACCGTGCTGGCCTGGTGCTGGGCGACGTGGTGGGTCTGATCGAAACCGGCCCCAGCTGTGTGCTGCGCATTCAAGCCGCCGATGCGGCAGCGCCCGAGTGTCTGATTCCCTTTGTTGGCGCCTATGTCGATGCGGTGGACTTGCCGGCCAAACGCATCACCGTCGACTGGACGCTTGACGACTGAGCCAGCGCCATGCGCTTTGATGTCATCACGCTGTTTGCCGAGCTGTTTGCGCCGCACCTGACGCAAGGCATCACACGCCGCGCTTTCGAGACCCAACAGGTCGACGTTCGGCTGTGGTCGCCGCGCGACTACGCCGAAGACAACTATCGCCGTGTCGATGACCGCCCCTATGGCGGCGGCCCCGGCATGGTGATGCTGGCCGAACCCTTGCTGCGCACGTTGGAGGCCGTGCGCGCTGACCGTGGTGGCGACAAACCCGAAGTCATCCACTTCACTCCCACGGGCCGCCGGCTGGACCAAGCCTTGGTGCAGCAGTTCGCCGCCGGCCCTGGTGCGGTGCTGCTGTGCGGCCGCTACGAAGGCATAGACCAGCGCTTCATCGACGCCCATGTGACCCAGGAAATCAGCCTGGGCGACTTTGTGCTGTCCGGCGGTGAACTGCCTGCGCTGGCCTTGCTGGACGCCGTGGCGCGGCTGCAAGAGGGTGTCTTGACGGCGCCATCGCGCGAGCAGGACAGTTTCTCTGATGGCTTGCTGGAAGGGCCCCACTACAGCCGGCCAGAACAGCTGACGGTCGGTGGTGAGATACAGGTCGTGCCAGCGGTGCTGCTGTCCGGTCACCACGGCGATATCGCGCGCTGGCGGCGCGAGCAATCACTGGAAATCACCGCCCGCCGCCGGCCCGACTTGATTGCTGCGGCGCGCGCTGCTGGGCGGTTGAGCAAGCTCGATGAGCAGACGCTGAAGCGCCTCGGGCTATAATCGAAGGCTTTTCGATCCTCTGCCGGACACACAATTTTCAGCAAGTCCGCGACACGATCGCACGGAGAAAACCCCTTGGACCTGATTGCAATACTTGAGCAGGAAGAGATCACCCGTCTCAACCGCACCATCCCGGCCTTCGCCCCCGGCGACACCGTCATCGTCAACGTCAACGTGGTTGAAGGCACGCGCAAGCGCGTGCAGGCCTACGAAGGCGTGGTCATCGCCAAGCGCAACCGCGGCCTCAACAGCAGCTTCATCGTGCGCAAGATTTCCAGCGGCGAAGGCGTGGAACGTACCTTCCAGACCTACAGCCCGCTGATCGCCAGCGTCGAGGTCAAGCGCCGTGGCGACGTGCGCCGCGCCAAGCTGTACTACCTGCGCCAGCGCAGCGGCAAGTCGGCGCGCATCAAGGAAAAACTGGCCTAAGCAGACAAGGCCAAAACAACAAGGCCGCTCTCGAGCGGCCTTGTGCTTTGCGGTCAGCCATCGTCATGCCCTCGCCCAAGCGCATTCTCGACCCCAAGGCTGTGCCCGTGGTGGGCACCGACGCCCACCTGCCTGGCGTGGCAGCACACCGGCTGACGCCGCAGGCCCTGCGCGAACGTTTTTTGCAAATGCCGACCTGGGCGCCTGAACATCCCGGCGACGGCGGCCTGTTTGCCCAGCGCGAACCCGCGCACGCAGCCGTGCTGGTGCCGCTGGTGCAGCGCGCAAGCGGCCTGCAAGTGCTGCTGACCATGCGCACCGACCACCTGCACGACCACGCTGGCCAGATCAGCTTTCCCGGCGGCCGCAGCGAACCCGAAGACGGCGGCCCGGAAGGCACGGCTTTGCGTGAAACGCTGGAAGAAGTCGGCCTGGCGACGCACCACGTGCAGGTCATCGGCCGCATGCCCATCTACACCACGGTCACCAACTTTGTCGTCACGCCTGTGGTGGCGTTGGTGCAGCCGCCGTTCGAGCTGAAGTTGGATGCCTTTGAAGTGGCCGAAGCCTTTGAAGTGCCGCTGCAATTCCTGATGGACCCGGCCAATCACCGCCGTCACCTGTTTGATTTTGACGGTGGTCAGCGCCAGTTTCTGTCCATGCCCTGGCAAGGTGTGGCGGGTGATGGCCAGCCGCGCGAATACTTCATCTGGGGCGCCACGGCGGCCATGCTGCGCAACCTCTACCGCTTCTTGTCAAGCTGAGGGCAAGGCTGGCATCGCGCCACGCCCTATCATCCCCAGCGATGAGTTTCTTCGCCGTCCTGTTTGCCTTGCTCATCGAGCAGCTCAAGCCGCTGCCGCGTGACAACTGGGTGCACGAAACCCTGGCCGCGTGGGTGCGCTGGACGGGCAAGAACTTCGATGCCGGTGAACGCCAGCACACGCGTGTGGTGTGGTGCGTGACCGTGCTGGGCCCGGCGCTGGCCGTGGGCTTGACTTACCTGCTGGTGCGCCACTACAGCCTCATCCTGGCGCTGGTGTTTGACGTAGCCATGCTCTACCTCACGCTGGGCTTTCGCCAGTTCAGCCATTACTTCACCGACATCCGCGACGCGCTGGACCGCGGCGACGAAATTGAAGCTCGCCGCCTGCTGGGTGAATGGCGCCACCTGGACGCCAGCGAGCTGCCACGCACCGAGGTACTGCGCCACGTCATTGAACACGCCTTGCTGGCCGCGCACCGCCATGTCTTTGGCGTCTTCTTCTGGTTTGTGGTGCTCTCGGCTTTGGGCCTTGGCCCCATGGGCGCGGTGTTCTACCGCATGGCCGAATTTTCAGCGCGCTACTGGAGCTACCGCCAGCGCGCGCTGGACGCGCCCACCCACGAAGGCCTGCGAAACTTGTCGCGCACGCTGTTCTCTTGGATCGACCATTTGCCCGCGCGCCTCACGGCTTTTGGATTTGCCGTGGTGGGCAATTTCGAAGAAGCGGTGGCCGGCTGGCGGCGTGACTCTGCGCTATGGATGCATGCCAATGAAGGCATCATCCTGGCCGCTGCCGCCGGCGCCTTGGGTGTGCAGTTGGGCGGCGCTGCGGCGCCCGGCGTCACGCCAGACCGCTCCAAGACTTTCGCTGCCGGCGACGACGCCAGCACCGCGCAGGCGCAAGGCTCCACGCTGGGCGTGCCGCCACAGAGCGGCCACCTGCAAAGTGTCGTCGGCCTGGTGTGGCGGTCCGTCGTGCTGTGGATGCTGCTGGTGGCCTTGCTCACGCTGGCCAACATCTTGGGTTGAACGGCCTTACCAGCACTGCTACCAACGCTTGGACGAAAGCTCGTCAAACAGCGACTCGTAAATGCGCTGGCGCGACGGCGTGATCTCACCGCGCTCCATGGCCGCGCGCACGCCACAACCGGGTTCGTGCCGGTGGCTGCAGTTGTGAAACTTGCATTGTCCCAACGCGGCGGCGTAGTCGGGCATCAGCCCGGCCAGCTGCTCGGGGGCAATCTGGCGCAGGCCAAATTCCTGGAATCCGGGTGAGTCAATCAAGGCGCCATGGCGCGCCTCATTCAACCAGTACCAAGTGGTGGTGGTGGTGGTGTGGCGGCCGGTGTTCAGGGCTTGTGAGATCTCGCCCACCTGCGCCGCAGCGTGTGGCAGCAACAGGTTGATGAGCGTGCTCTTGCCCATGCCGCTGGGGCCCAGCACCAGCGTCACGCGGCCGGCCAGATGAGCAGCCAATGCGGCTTCGGCAGCGTCGGGTTGTGCCTTCAGCGCCAGCTCGATGACCTCGCTGCCCATGGCCTTGTAGGGTGCCAGTCGCGCGCGCGCTGCGGCTGCCGATGGCAAGTCAATTTTGTTCAAGCCGATCAAGCTGGGAATGCCAGCGGCCTGCGCCGCGATGAGCGCGCGCGTCAGCTGCGATTCGCTGAACACCGGCTCACCCGCTACCAGCACCAGCAACTGGTCCAGGTTGGCGGCGAAGGACTTGGTCTTCCATTCGTCCTGGCGAAACAGCAAGTTGCGTCGCGGCTCAAGGTGTTCGATGACACCACCGTCGCCGGTGGCCTGCCAGCGCACCTGGTCGCCCACCACCAGCTCGCTCTTTTTGCCACGCGGGTGGCAGTGCACCCGCTGGCCCTCGGGTGTTTCCACGACCACATGGCGGCCGTGCGCGGCCACCACCAGACCCAGATCAAGGACAACAGCGTGCGTCAAAGTGCAGCGTTAGCCATGAGGGTGCACAAGCGCGTCGACCCGCGCCGCGCAGTCAAAGTCGCGCATGGAAATGCCAGCCACCGAATGGGTGTTGAAACGCACCGTGCACAGGCCATAACTCAACTGCAACTCGGGGTGATGATCCAGTTCGTGTGCCACTTCAGCCACGGCATTGACAAAAGCCATGGTGCCGTGGAAGTCAGCAAAGGCAAAGCGCTTTTGAAGGGCACCGTTTACCAGGGCCCAGCCCGGTGTTTTGGCCAGTTGCCGCTGCACCTCGGCGGCGTCCAGGGCTCCTGTTCTCATGCGGGTGTGGGTGTGGGCGTGGCTGCGGGCAGCGCCGCCAGCCGTTCAGAAGCCGGTGGGTGCGAGTAGTAAAAGCGCACGTACACCGGGTCAGGGGTCAGCGTGGCGGCGTTGTCTTCGTGCAGCTTGAGCAAAGCGTTCGCCAGGTCACGGCCGTCGGCCTGCTGGCAGGCATAAGCGTCGGCCTGAAATTCATGCTGGCGCGAAAAATGGGCCATCAAAGGGGAGATGAAAAACGTGAAGCTCGGCAACGCCATCATGAACAGCAGCAGCGCCAGTGCGTCGTTGGGCGCGCTCAAGTTGGGCGCTACGCCCAGGCCCGCGTAGAAGCCACTTTGCCTCGCCAGCCAGCCCAGAAGCGCCAGGCCGACCAGACTCATGGCAAAGATGCCGACCATTCTTTGCAGCACATGCTTGTGCTTGAAGTGGCCCAGCTCGTGGGCCAGCACCGCTTCCACTTCACCGGGCGTTAGACGAGCCAGCAAGGTGTCGAAAAACACCACGCGTTTGGCGGCACCCAGGCCGGTGAAGTAGGCGTTGGCGTGGGCCGAACGGCGGCTGCCGTCCATCACAAACAAGCCCTTGGCCGCAAAGCCGCAGCGCTGCATCAGGGCCTGCACGCGGGCTTTGAGCGACTCGTCGGCAAGCGGCTCGAATTTGTTGAAAAAGGGTGCGATCAGCGTCGGATAAATCACCATCAGCAGCAGATTGAAAGCCACCAGCGCGGCCCAGGCCCACAACCACCACAGGCCGCCGCTGACACCCATCAGCCACAGCACCAGGGTCGCCAGGGGCAGGCCAATCAGCGCAGCCAGCAAAGCGCCCTTGGCCTGGTCGGCCAGCCACAGGCCCAGGCTCATGCGGTTAAAGCCAAAGTTGTGTTCGATGCGAAAGGTGCTGATCCACTCCAGCGGCAACTCAATCAAGCCGCCAATGACCGCGACTGCGGCCAGCAAGGCCAGCTGATAGGCCAGTGCGCCCCAACCCGGCAGCACAGCGTCACGCACGACGGTGTTGAGCGCATCCAGCCCGCCCAGCAGCGTCCAGCCTAACAGCACGGCGGCCGACAGCGCGGTGCTCCACAAACCGAAGCGGCCCTTGGCCAGCGTGTAGTCAGCCGCACGCTGGTGGGTTTGCAAGCTCACCGTGTTGGCAAACGCTGCGGGCACGGCGCTGCGGTGCTGGGCCACGTGGCGCATCTGGCGTGTCGACAGCCACAGCTGCGTGGCCAGGGACAGCAAAAGGGCGGCGGCAAAAGCCAGGGTCACGTGCATCGAATTCATGGGGCGCAAGTGTAGGCGTGGGCGAGAATCGCTGTCTTTGACAAGGCCACCCACCCCATGAGCGACAGCGCGACCCCGAATCTGATTTGCAGCGACCAGAACCTGATCTGGATAGACCTGGAGATGACTGGCCTGGTGCCCGAGCAAGACCGCATCATCGAAGTGGCTGTGGTTGTCACCGACCCCATGCTGAGCGTGCGCGTGGAGGGCCCGGTGTTTGCCGTGCATCAAAGCGACGCTGTACTCGACGGCATGGACAACTGGAACAAGGGCACACACGGCAAGAGTGGCCTGACTGAACGTGTGCGTGCGTCGGCTGTCGACGAAGCCGCCGCGCAGGCCGCAGTCATCGCCTTTTTGCAGCAGTACGTGCCCAAAGGCAAGAGCCCCATGTGCGGCAACAGCATCTGCCAGGACCGCCGTTTTCTGGCCCGCGCCATGCCCGGGCTGGAAGCCTTTTTTCACTACCGCAACCTGGATGTCAGCACGCTCAAGGAACTGGCCAAGCGCTGGAAGCCGTCAGCATTGGACGGCTTCAAAAAGGCCCAGGCCCACACTGCGCTGGCCGACATCCACGAGTCCATTGACGAGTTAGTGCACTACCGCACGCATCTGCTGGCGCTGTAAGTTGCGCGGCAAGTTGCTCGGTCGGTGAATCCATGCGCCACGCGCCTGCCGACCACTGACCTTGCGCACCGCCGCTGAGCGCGTCGCATCCACGTTTCGCAGCCCACATGTTCCACGGTTATCTGGCCGCCATCTTCGGTGGCTTGAGCATCACCCTCAGCGTGGCTGCGCTGTCGCTGGCCTTGGCCTGCGTGTTTGGTCTGCTGGGTGCCGTGGCCAAGCTGTCAAGCTCGCGCGCTTTGCGCTGGGCGGCCGAGATTTACACCACGCTGATTCGCGGCCTGCCTGAACTGGTGCTGATGCTCTTCATCTTTTACGGCGGCCAGATCCTGCTCAACCACATCGTCGAATCACAAGGCTGGGAAACCATCGACGTGCCACCTTTTGCCGCCGGTGTGCTGACCATAGGCTTCATCTTTGGCGCCTACCTGACAGAGACTTTTCGTGGCGCCATCCTGGCCGTGCCACGTGGCCAGATTGAAGCCGCGCAGGCTTTCGGCATGAGCCCCGCGCAGTGGCTGCGCCGTATCTTGCTGCCGCAAATGGTG
>JANNEX010000085.1:0-1595 GCA_031379155.1 Rubrivivax sp. | reverse complement strand
CAGCTTCATGGTGCACCTGCCTTACCGTGGCATTGCGCCGGCCTTTACCGACTTGCTGGGCGGCCAGACGCAGGCCATGTTCCCGGGCCTGGCCGCTGCGCTGCCGCACATCCGCTCGGGGCGTGTGCGGCCCTTGGCTGTCACCGGCAACACACGCCACGCGCTGCTTAGAGACACGCCCACCATGATCGAAGCCGGCTTCAAAGGCTTTGATGCCGTGCAGTGGTATGGCGTGGCGGGGCCAGCGGGTTTGCCGTCCTCAGTGTTGAAGACGCTCAACGACACGCTGAATGGTGTGCTCACGGGCAGTGACCTGCGCGACAAGCTGGCGGCCGAAGCGGTGGAGCCCACGCCCATGACGCCGGACGCGTTTGCGGCCTTCATTCGCGCCGACATCCAACGATGGACCGCCATTGCGCGCGAACGCAAGATCGACCTTGACGCCTGAGTCTCCCACATGAACACGACCATGAAGCTAACGCACAAAGTCATTGGTCTTTTGCTGCCCGTTTTGTGGTCTTGCTTGGCACAAGCACAGGACTACCCCAACCGCCCCATCCGCATCGTGGTGCCGTTTTCGCCAGGCGGCGCGGTGGACGGCCCCACACGCGTGGTGGCGCAAGAGCTGAGCAAGCGCCTCAAGCAGCAAGTCATCATCGACAACAAGCCCGGCGCCGGTGCCACCATAGGCAGCGGTGAAGTGGCCAAGGCCGCGCCTGACGGCTACACGCTGCTGTTGGCGTCGCAAACCAACGCCATCAGCGCCACGCTCTACCCCAAGCTGCCCTTTGCGCCGATTGATGATTTCATTGGCATCAGCCTGCTCGGCCGCGAGCCCGGCGTGCTGGTGGTGCACCCGGGCTTTGCAGCGAAAAACGTGGCTGAACTGATCGCGCTGGCCAAGGCCAGACCGGGTGAGCTGAACTACGCCAGTTCAGGCAACGGCAGTGGCCAGCATTTGTTCATGGCGCAGTTTGCGGCCATGGCCGGCATCAAGCTCACGCATGTGCCTTACCGCGGCAGTGGCCAAGCCACCACCGATTTGCTGGCTGGCACGGTGCCCATGTCCATACCCGGCACGGCCGGCATGGTGGCGCACATCAAGGCCGGCAAGCTGCGCGCCCTGGCCACCAGTGGCAGCAGCCGCGCGCCGCAATTGCCTGATGTGCCCACGTTGGCCGAGAGTGGCGTCAGCGGTTACGCCGCCTACGTGTGGATGGGCCTGCTGGCGCCCAAGGGCACACCGGCGGCGGTCATCGAACGCTTGCATCGCGAACTCAAAGCCGTGCTGGCCAGCGCCGAGGTCAAGGCCTACTTTGCCGAAGCCGGCATCGAAGCCGTGGGTTCAAGCCCTGCTGAAATGGACAGCTATTTCCGCGAAGAGCGCGATCATTGGGCCAAAGTGATCAGAGACTCGGGCGCAAAAATTGATTGATTCGCCCCCCCCGCAGCGCCAGCGGCGCTTCCCCCCAGGGGGCGCCGCTGGCGGCCCGGCAAAGCCGGTTCCGCGGCGGCCACTTGGGCGCCCAGCGCCACCACACCCGCAGGAGAGCACATGAGCACCGTCACCGGCCAGGAACACTGGACCACCAAAA
>JANNEX010000049.1:0-4481 GCA_031379155.1 Rubrivivax sp. | reverse complement strand
CAGGCACTGGCCAACGGCGCATCGGTCACCGACCCCACCGCCGTGCAAGCCATGGTGGCGCAGGCCATGCAGGCCTGGGGCCGTGTTGACATTCTGGTCAACAACGCCGGCATCCTGCGCGACAAGAGCTTTGCCAAGATGACGCTGGACGACTTTCGCGCCGTGCTGGACGTGCACCTGATGGGCGCCGTGCATTGCACACAAGCGGTGTGGCCGCACATGACGGCGCGCAAGTTCGGCCGCATCGTCATGACGACCTCGTCGTCGGGCCTGTTCGGCAACTTTGGCCAGGCCAATTACGCTGCGGCCAAGATGGCGCTGGTGGGCCTGATGCAGACGCTGTCCATCGAAGGCGCCAAACACGGCATCCACGTCAACTGCCTGGCGCCCACGGCGGCCACGCGCATGACCCAAGACCTGATGCCGCCCGAGGTGTTGGCCGCCTTGCAGCCCGAAGCCGTGGTGCCCGCGCTGCTGTGGCTGGCCAGCGACGCCGCGCCCACTCGGGCCATTGCCTGCGCCGGTGCGGGCACCTTCGCGGCCGCGCACATCACGCTCACGCAAGGCTTGCACCTGGGGTTAGGCGCCGACACGCCCGAGCAGCTGGCGGCGGCCTGGGCGCAGGTGTGTGAGCGCGCGGGCGACCAGGTGCCCGCCAGCGGCGCGGCGCAAGGCAGCAACGAAGTGGGCAAGGCGATGGCGGCGCGCGGCTGATGTCGACGCAAGCGGTGCCAGCCGCGCAGGCGCCACCTGCGCCACCCCCGCCACCCGGGCCACCCGGGCCACGGCACCCACCCAACACCTTCGCGCCGCCGCTGGCCGCGTTTGGCGGTCAGCCGCCACCAGCGCCCGACTGGTTCACCCAAGCCCTGGCCGACGAGCCAGAACGCAGCCTGGTGCGGGTGCAGGGCGCGCCCATCGAAACCCTGGCCTGGGGCCGTGTGGGTGACCCCGGCTTGCTGCTGCTGCACGGCAACAGCGCGCATGCCGACTGGTACAGCTTTGTCGCACCGCTGCTGCGCCAGGGCCGGCGCGTGGTGGCGCTGAGTTTTTCCGGCATGGGCGCGTCGGGCTGGCGCACGCAGTACAGCGTGGCGCAGTGGGCCGACGAAGCGCTGGCCGTGGCCGAGGCCACGGGCCTTTTCGCCGCTGCTACGCCACCCGTGGTGGCCGCACATTCTTTCGGCGGCTTCGCGCTCATGAACCTGGCCGCGCGCCACGGCCAGCGCTTGGCGCGTGCGGTCATCATCGACACACCTGTGCGCCCGCCTTCGGGCGTCGGGCAACTGGGCAGCCACCGCCGCCACCGCTCGCACGACTTGCGTTCGGCGCGTGTCTACGCCACTTTGGCAGAGCCGCTGCAACGCTTTCGACTGCTGCCACCGCAGGGCTGCGCGCATCCTTTCATCGCCGACCTGATCGCACGCCGCGGCCTCAAACAAACCATCGGGCCCACAGGCCAGCCGGCCTGGGTTTGGCGCTTTGACCCCTTCATCTTTGCCCACTTCGACTTCGGCCGCCCCTACCGCGACCTGGGCCTGGCGCGCTGCCCAGTGACGCTGGTGCGCGGCGGCCGTTCTCGCCTGCTCAGCCCGGCTTTGCTGGACCACGCCATGACGCTGGCGCCTGCAGGCAGCCAGCGCCTGGAAGTGGCGGATGCCGACCACCATGTGATGATCGACCAGCCGCTGGCCTTTGCGCACATGCTGGCGCAGTGCGCGCCGCTGAATGCGGCATAGTCCCGACAGCCGCGTCGGCACACAATCTGGGCCGCTCACCACCACCGCACTGGGGACGCATCCATGCCACACATGCTGCTCATCGTCGAACCTGTGGGCCAGCGCGAAGAGCGCGGCGTCGAACTGGGCAAGCGGGTGTATCAGCAGATGCTGGACTTCACCGAAGAACTCAAGCAGGCTGGTGTGTTGATGGCCACCAGCTCGCTGGCCACGGCAGCCACGCGCTTGCAGCGGCCCGAGGGCGCGGCCTCGCGCTTGCTCGACGGCCCCTTTGCCGAAGCCAAAGAAATGGTTGGCGGCTTTTTCTTGCTCAGCGTCGCCACGCGCGAACAGGCGCTTGCGTGGGCCGCGCGCTGCCCGGCCGTCGCGTGGGCCACGGTCGAGGTGCGCGAGACCGGGCCCTGCTACACCTGAGCTTTGGTGGTTTCCCTAGGTTGGGCCCGAAGCTTGTCGATTTTTCGAGCTAACGCCCGTCGTGTCTTCGAAAGCCAGGCCACGAAAGGACCGAGCCATGTTCAAGCTGCAACACAAGATCACACCTTTCCTTTGGTACGACAACCAGGCCGCCGACGCGGCTGCCCTGTACATCAAGCTGTTAGGCCAGGGCCGCGTCGTGGATGAACATCGCTGGGGCCCGGGCAGCCCGTATCCGGCCGGATCGGTGATGGCCGTCAACTTCGAACTGCACGACCAGCCGCTGATCGCTTTCAACGGCGGTGCGCACTTCAAGCTCAATGAAGCGGCGTCGCTGTTTGTGCAGTGTGATGACCAGGCCGAGGTCGACAAACTCTGGCATGGCCTGAGCGCCGACGGCGGCGCCGCCAGCCAGTGCGGTTGGCTCAAAGACCGCTTCGGGCTGAGCTGGCAGATCGTGCCCAAGGCCTTCATGAGGATGATGAGCGACGGCGACGGCGCACGAGTGGCGCGCGTCACGCAGGCCATGCTGGGCATGGGCAAGCTCGACATCGCTGCGCTGCAACGCGCCTATGACGGCCACTGACACCGCTGCCACTGGCCGCCACTTTCACTGATCCCGCTTTTCACCCGTGGTCCCACCCTTCACAGGAGACATTTCATGAGCGTTTATGTCGATGGTTTTGTAATCCCGGTTCCAAAGACCAAGCTCGCCGACTACCGCCGCATGGCGCGAAAATTCGGCGCCTTGTGGATCAAATACGGCGCGCTGGAAGTGCACGAATGCGCGGCCGACGACGTCAAGCCGGGCAAGCTCACGTCCTTCCCGCAGGCCGTCAAACTCAAGTCCGACGAGTTGGTGGTGTTCTCTTGGATCGTCTTCAAGTCGCGCCGCCACCGCGACGCTGTGAACAAAAAAGTCATGGCCGATCCGATGATGGCCGACATGGACCCCAAGGCCATGCCCTTTGACGGCAAGCGCATGTTCTGGGGTGGCTTCAAAGAGATCGTGCGGTTCTGAAGTTGGCCCGGCGCCGCTGGCATTTACCAACCCTCCACCAGGAGCCCCTGTGAGCAAAACATCGACCCCTTCCCCGTCCACCCGCAAGGCTGCGGTGCGCGGCACAGCGTCGCGCATCGCCATTCTTGTGGCCACGCGTAAAGGTGCTTGGTTCTTTCACAGCGACGCCAAACGCAAGACCTGGACCGCCGACGGCCCGCACTTCCTGGGCCACAGCATCAGCCATGTGCAGTGCGACCCGCGCGACGGCCGCACGCTCTTGGCCGCAGCCAAGACGGGGCACCTGGGGCCGACGATTTTTCGCTCCACCAACCTGGGCCGCAGCTGGAAAGAGGCGCAGCAGCCGCCGGCTTTTGCCAAGCCCAGCGATGCGGCCGGCAGCCTGCCCGGCCGCTCGGTCGATCACAGTTTTTGGCTCACGCCGGGCCACGCCAGCGAGACTGGCAGCTGGTACGTCGGCACCTCACCCCAAGGGCTGTTTCGCTCAGCAGACGGCGGCGTCAGCTGGGCGCCGATGCCGGGCGTCAACGACAACGCGCAGTTGCGTGGCTGGATGGGCACGGTGCAAGACGGCACGCCCGACGGGCCCAAGCTGCACTCAGTCATCGTCGACCCGCGTGACGCGTCGCACCTGTTCTTCGCCATGTCGGGTGGCGGCGTGCACGAGTCGCGTGACGCTGGCCTGACCTGGACCACGTTGATAAAGGGCATGGAAGTCGTCGAAGGGTTCGATCCCACCAACGTCAGCTTCCACGACCCACATTGCGTGCGGCTGTGCCCCAGCAACCCGGACAGGCTGTACCAGCAAAACCACTGCGGCATTTACCGGCTGGACCGTCCTGGCGACGACACCTGGCAGCGCATAGGCCGCAAGATGCCCAAGCGTGTGGGCGACACTGGTTTTCCCATGGTCGTGCACCCACGCGATGCCGACACGGCCTGGGTCTTCCCCATGGACGGCACCACCGTGTGGCCACGCACCAGCCCTGAAGGTCGCCCTGCGGCCTATGTCACGCGCAACGCTGGCAAAACCTGGCAGCGTCTGGACCAGGGCCTGCCGCAAAACCAGGCCTGGTGGACGCTGAAACGCCAAGCCATGACGGTGGACGCACAAGCCGACCCGGCGCTGTACCTGGGCACCACCAGCGGTGAGCTGTGGATAGGGCGCAGCGAGGGCGCGCGCTGGACCCACATCGCGCGGCATTTGCCCGAGATCTACGCCGTGGAAGTGGCCGAGCTTGCGTAGTTGGCCCCATGAAGGTGCTGATCCCCGGCGCGCTGCGCTCCTACACACGCGCGTCCCACGT
>JANNEX010000432.1:0-2032 GCA_031379155.1 Rubrivivax sp. | reverse complement strand
GGGGCTGACTTGAACGGTAAGGCGGCGCAGCACGCGGCGCGTCAGATCCGTGAACGCCTGGCCGACTTCGCCGCGGCGTTATGGGCTGGCAAAGCCAGCGAAGTGCGCTTTGCCCACGGCCAGGTTCAGCTTGGCGGCCAGTGCATGAGCTTTGATGACTTGGTGGCCGCCGCCTACCTGGCGCGTGTGCAGCTGTGGAGCGACGGCTTTTACGCCACGCCGGGTCTCAGCTGGGACCGCAAGACCTTGCAAGGCCGGCCCTTCCACTACTACGCCTATGGTGCGGCGGTGAGTGAAGTGCTGGTCGACACACTCACCGGCGAATGGAAACTGCTGCGCGCCGACTTGCTGCAAGACGCCGGCACTTCGCTCAACCCCGCCGTGGACATCGGCCAGGTCGAAGGCGCCTTCATCCAGGGCATGGGCTGGTTGACCATGGAAGAACTGGTGTGGCACCCCGCCGACGGCTCCAGCAAAGCAGGCATGCTCACCACACACGCGCCCAGCACCTACAAGATTCCCGCTGCCAATGACTGCCCGGCGCAGTTCAACACGCAGCTCTTCGACCGCCCCAGTGTGCACGACAGCATCCACCGCAGCAAGGCCGTGGGTGAGCCGCCGCTGCTGTTGCCCTTCAGCGTGTTCTTTGCCATCCGCGACGCCATCTCGGCGGTGGCTGAACACCGTGTGGACCCGCCGCTGCAAGCGCCGGCCACGAGCGAGGCCATCCTGCGCGCCATCAGCTTTGTGCAAAGCGCCGCGTGACGATGGATCTGCACAATGCCGCGCTGCGCTGGCAAGCCGCCGCGCGCCCTGCCGTGGTGGTGGAAGTGCGCTCGCACCAAGGCTCGGTACCGCGCGAAAGTGGCACGCGCATGCTGGTGGCGGCCGATGAAGTGCTGGGCACTGTCGGCGGTGGCCACCTGGAACTCAAAGCCATTGCCGATGCCCGTGCGCTGCTGCTGCGCGGCGGTGACATGCCCGACCAGCACATCCAGCTCGGCCCCACCTTGGGCCAGTGTTGTGGCGGTGTGCTGGACCTGCGTTTTACGCCGCTGATGCAAGCGCAGCCTGCCGAGTGGCCAGCAAGCGAACCCCGCTTCACCTTGCAGTTATACGGCGCCGGCCATGTGGGCCGCGCCATCGTGAGATTGCTGGCCGGCATCGCTTGCCGCGTGCAGTGGATAGACGAACGCGAGAGTGAATTTCCGAGCGAGCCACTGCCGCCGCACATCGAAAAACTCTGCGTCGAACCCGTGCAGGCCGAAGTCGAGCAGGCACCGCCAGGCGCCTTCTATCTGGTGCTGACGCACAGCCACGAGCTGGATCTGGCGCTCACCCAGGCCATCTTGAAACGCGGTGACTTCGCCTACTTCGGATTGATTGGCAGCAGGACCAAACGCGCACGTTTTGAGCACCGCTTGCAAGCGCGCGGATACGCGCTGGCACTGGTTGAGCGCATGGTCTGCCCCATCGGCGTGCCCGGCATCGCCGGCAAAGAGCCCGAGGTCATTGCTGTGGCCGTCGTGGCGCAGTTGCTGGCGGCGGCTTGAGCAAGTGGCCAAGGGGCGCTATGGTTGCCCTTTGGTCAACTGGAAGGAGACACCACCATGAATACCCGCGACGTTGTCGTTTTGGGCGCAGCCCGTTCCGCCATCGGCACCTTCAACGGCAGCCTGGCCGACATGGAACCGGCCGAACTGGCCGGCCTGGTGATGAAAGAAGCGGTGGCGCGCTCAGGCGTCGACCCCAAGGTCATCAACTACGTCACCGTGGGCAACACCATCCCGACCGAGAGCCGCTTCGCCTATGTGGCGCGGGTGGCCAGCATTCAGGCCGGCTTGCCCATGGACAGCGTGGCCATGGCCGTGAACCGGCTGTGCAGCAGCGGCTTGCAAGGCATCGTGACCACGGCGCAGAACATCTTGCTGGGCGACTGTGACTACGGCGTGGGCGGCGGCGTGGAAGTCATGTCGCGCGGCGGCTACCTCAGCACGGCCATGCGCAACGGTGCACGCATGGGCGACACCAA
>JANNEX010000830.1:0-3146 GCA_031379155.1 Rubrivivax sp. | reverse complement strand
TTGCCGTCTTTCCACACCGATTGGTGCACGTGCATGCCACTGCCGTTGTCGCCCACGATGGGCTTGGGCATGAAGGTCGCCGTTTTGCCGTAGGCATGGGCCACGTTGTGGATCACGTACTTTTGCAGTTGCAGCCAGTCGGCGCGTTGCACCAGGGTGCTGAACTTGGTGCCGATTTCTTGCTGGCCCTGGCCCGCCACTTCGTGGTGGTGCACTTCCACCGGGATGCCCACGCTTTCAAGGATCAGGCACATCTCGCTGCGCATGTCCTGGAAAGCATCAACCGGCGGCACGGGAAAGTAGCCGCCCTTGATGCCAGGGCGGTGGCCCATGTTGCCGCCTTCAAAGGTGGCGCCACTGCTCCAGGGCGCTTCTTCAGAGCCGACCTTGGAAAAGCAGCCTTGCATGCCCACTTCCCATTGCACCTGGTCGAAGATGAAAAATTCGGGCTCGGGGCCGAAAAAGGCGGCGTCGCCGATACCACTGCTCCTGAGGTAAGCCTCAGCGCGCTTGGCCAGCGAACGTGGGTCGCGCTCATAGGGCTTGCCGTCACCTGGCTCCAGCACGTCGCAGGTCAGGATGATGGTGGGCTCTTCGAAGAAGGGGTCGATGTTGGCGGTGTTGGGGTCGGGCATCAGCAGCATGTCTGAGGCTTCGATGCCCTTCCAGCCGGCAATCGACGAACCGTCGAATGCGTGGCCGGCCGTGAACTTGTCTTCGTCGAAATGGGACACAGGCACGCTGACGTGCTGTTCCTTGCCGCGGGTGTCGGTGAAGCGGAAATCAACGAATTTGACCTCGTTGTCCTTCACCATCTTCATCACGTCGGCGACGGTTTTTGCCATGCAAATCTCTCCTAGCGGGGCTCGGGGTGTGGTTGTTGGATGCAGTTCAGCCCAGGGGCGGGCCCCGGCTGAATTGAATTTAGCAGAAAGCATGCCCAGCCCTGCTGCGGTCAGCCCCAGGGCTGCGCCGGGCCGTGCATGGCTGCGGTGCGCGCTTGCGCACCAGGGATGGGCGTTGACTCGGCGCCTATCGCACCAACTCAGGGCCCAACTTGGCACCAAACTGGGCCAGGCCCTGGAGCAAGGCCGCAAAGGCGGGTTGACTGTCACCCGCGCTCTTGCTGTCCATTTTCACGCCCAGTTCGATGTGCCGGCCCCACTGCGCATGGTCCACGCTGGGCAGGCTGAAGACCTTGATGCCGGGGAAGCGGGTCTCGATGTCTTCCATCAGCGGCGTCAGGCTGGCTTCCATGGCGCCAAAGACGATGACCGAGCGCTCCACCGCGCGCTGGGCCTGATGCAGGTGGGCGTAGCGCTGGTCCAGCACCCATTCGATCATCGGCCAGGCCATGACCGGGAAGCCCGGCACAAAGTGCACGTGGCCGCAAAAAAAGCCGGCGATCTTGTTGTAGGGATTGGGGATGATGCCGGCACCCTGCGGGAACATGCCCATGTTCAGGCGGTGCTGGTTGTCGTGGCGCTCTGGCTCATAGGGCAGGCCTTGCTCGAGCGCAATATCGCGCATGCGCTCCAGAATGAAGTCACGCGCTTGCGGGTGCAGCGCCAGGTCAACCCCCAGTGCAGCGGCGGCGCATTGGCGTGTGTGGTCGTCGGGCGTGGCGCCGATGCCGCCGCAGCTGAACACCAGGTCGCCGCTGGCAAAAGCGTGCTGCAAGTCGGCCGTGATGCGTGGCCTGTCGTCGCCGACATAACGCGCCCAGTGCAGTGACAAGCCGCGTGCGCCCAGCAGCTCAATCACCTTGGGCAGGTGTTTGTCCTGGCGCTTGCCTGAGAGGATTTCGTCGCCGACGATGACGAGGCCAATGTTCATGGGGGAATAGACCTTTGATCACGAAGAAATTGCAGTTCGGCCAGACAAAAGTGGGCAAACCAGCAGGCCGCAAACACGAATACCACGGTGTACATCCACACCGACACCAGCACCAGCACGGGTGCCAGGATCAGCGCTGCCGCACCCACGGCCCACAGCAGCGAGGGCAAAGCGCCCAGGTAGCCGCAGACCACGCCCATGGCCAGCAGGCTCCAGCGGCGGCCACGCAGCACCATGCGCCGCTCGGCCGCGCTGGCGTGCTGGGCCAGCACGTCAAAGCCCAGCACATGGCAAGTCAGCCAGCCCCAGATGAGCGGCGGCAGCACCACCACCAAAGGCGGCACCAGCCACAGCGGCACGCTCAGCACGAGTGCCACCAATGCAGCGGCGGTGCAGCCCAGCGACCACAGCAGGCCCTGCCACCAACTGCCGCCCTCTAACGCTTGAAGTGTGGGGAAGCGCTGCGCCGCCACCAACTGCACCACGGCGGGCGTGGCCAACGCAGCCACCAGCAGCATGGTCAGCACCAGCACCAAAGGCACGGCGGCTGCCACCACCACCATGGGTGCGACCACGGCACGCAATTGCGGCGCGCCCACGGCGTGCAGCCACTGCAAAACCTGGTGGCTCAGTGACCATGCGTCCAGAGCGACACGCACGGCGTCGATGGCACTTTCCCAAAAGGCCCAGCTCATCAGCCCTACGGCCAGCAGCGCGGCGGCCAGCGGCAGCAAAGACCACAGCAGCACACGCGGACGCAGGCAGGTGGCCAAGGCGCGCCAGAAAGATTGCCACAGCGTGGCTGAAGCCGTCATCGCTGGGGTCGTCATCGATGCACCCGTCATCGATGCACCCTTGTAGCCTTGTCCAGCCGCTTCAGACCCAGCCATTGCTGTGACCAAAAACCACGCCCGTATTCCCGGCCTTCCATCTGGTCGCGGATGCCGGTGGCTTCATAACGGTCGTCAA
Source organism: Rubrivivax sp. (assembly GCA_031379155.1). Taxonomy (GTDB): domain Bacteria; phylum Pseudomonadota; class Gammaproteobacteria; order Burkholderiales; family Burkholderiaceae_C; genus Rubrivivax. The sequence continues at coordinate 341 of JANNEX010000830.1, read as the reverse complement.
AACGCGCTGTGCCACACAGCATGTCCCAGAGCGGAAACAGCACGCCAAAGTTGTGCCCGCCCAGGCTGCCCGGCCCGGCCGATTCATGGCCCACGCCCATGGTGTGGTGCAGGCGGTGAAATTGCGGGCTCACGAAGACGCGGCTCAACCACGGGCCGAAGGACAAACGCACATTGGCATGCGACAGGCTTTCCAGCAATTGCGTGGCCGCCACCACGGCCACAAACTGGGCCGGCGCAATGCCCACCAGCAAGGCCACGAGCACCAGCACACTGTCGCGGATGAGGTCGTCGAGCAGGTGATTGCGGTTGTCGCTCCACAGCGTCATCTGGCGCTGGCTG
>JANNEX010000045.1:0-13987 GCA_031379155.1 Rubrivivax sp. | reverse complement strand
GACGCTGTGCTGGCCACGGGCCAATGGCTGGGAACGAAGGTGGCTGACATCAGGTGTGGGTGGGTGTACGGCGGCTGGCGAGGCTAGGGCCGTAAGCCAACGCGCGGCAATGCAGCACGCGCCAGACCGGATCCCCACACTCGACACAAGCATCAAATTCTAGCTCAGGCCTTTGAGCGCGCCGGGTGGGCTGGCAGCCGCCAAACACCGGCCGCCCTTAGCTGCGGCGCGCTGTGCTGCGCACCATGGCACGCATGTCCTCCAGCGGCACCTGTGTCTGCGCCGCCAGCTTGGGCCGAGGCGCGGCGCGAAAGGCATGGCCGTAGACGACCTCAAAGTCCAGCCTGACGCGGCCATCGCCACCGGCCTGTTCTTGCAGCAAGGCCAGCAAACGTGAGCGCCAGCGCGGTGTGCGCAAGCCCGCAAAGCGGCGCGGGTCGACATTGCCCCCCAGCTGGCGCAACTCGTCCAGTGCGGCGGCCGGCGTGGCCCAGGTCAGCGTCACGGTTTCCTGGTCCATCACTGGGTCAGCAAAGCCCGATTGCACCAGCATGTCGCCCAGGTCGTGCATGTCCACCAGCGGCGCCATGGCTGCGGGCCAGCCTTGCTGCGCATACAGGCGGCTCAGGCTTTGCAAGGTGCCAGGGCCGAGGCTGGAAAACATCAAAAAGCCGTCCACTGCCAAGGCGCGTTGCCAGGCGCGCATGTCGGCTTGGGGTTCGATGCTGCCCTGCAGGCCCATGTTGGACCACAGCAGTTGTGCACTGCCTGCCTGCACGTCATCCACGCACAGCACATGCGCCTGGGGTCTGAGCCAACGCGCGCGGCTGTACCAGGGCTGACGCAGCGTCAACGCAGTGGCATCGCGCCGCTGCGCGCTGGCCTCTACCGTCAGCACTTGCGCTGTGGGATAGGCCCGGCTCAACAGCGCCTGGCTGGCACCGACAAAGGCGCCCCAATTCAGCACCTGGCTGGGCCTGAGCTTGACCACCGGCAGGCGCTGCGCCATGCGCCGCGCCACTTCGGCGTGCAACCAGGGCGGCTGCGCGGCGCTGTTCATGCGCTGGCGCACATGGGCCAGTGCCGCCGCATCCAGGGCGCGGCGTTGAGTTGACTCGGGCGCTGGCATGACGGGCAGTATATTGAGGCCATGCTCGCAGCCCTGGCCCAAACCCTGCGTGCTGCACCCAGCCAGTGTGAGGTCTGCCGCGCCTGGCATGCAGGCGCAATGTGCGCCGCTTGCCTCGCCCGTTTTAGCGCCGCCACGCCGCGCTGTGCACGCTGCGGCCTGCGCATGGGCCTGGCCGCTGCGGCTTGCGGCGAATGCCTGCGCAGCCCACCCCCTTTCGACCGCAGCTGCTGCGTCGCCGACTACGGCTTTCCGTGGGACAGCCTCATCGCCGCCTTCAAGTTTGAAGGCCGCGCCGAGCTGGCCACCACGCTGGCGCAGCGCATGGTGGGCGCCATCCAACAACAGGGGCCGGGCGATGTCGCGCTGGTGTTGCCCGTGCCACTGTCGGGCGCGCGCCTGGCCGAACGGGGCTACAACCAGGCTTGGGAATTGGCGTGGCGCCTGGCCCGCGCGCTGCAGCTGCCAGCGCGCAGCGACGTCTTGTTGCGCCCGCTTGAAACCGCCCATCAAGCCGAGCTGGGCCGCGCCGCGCGCCAGCGAAATTTGCGCCGGGCTTTCATGGTCGAGCCGCGTTTGCGCAGCGTGCTGGCGGGCCGCCGAGTGGCCTTGGTGGACGATGTCATGACCACCGGCGCCACCGCCCACGCGGCCAGCAGCGCACTGCTGCGCGCAGGTGCAGCGGCGGTGTCGGTGTGGGTGCTGGCGCGCACGCCCGAGACGCTGCACGAAGCGGGGTGAATGCATGTTCCACATCGTCCTGGTAGCACCCGAAATCCCGCCCAACACCGGCAACGTCATCCGCCTGGCGGCCAACACCGGCTGCACGCTGCACCTGGTGGAGCCGCTGGGCTTTTCGATGGAAGACAAGCTGCTGCGCCGCGCTGGCCTGGACTATCACGAATGGGCCACCGTGCAGCGCCACGCAGACTGGGCGCACTTGCAGCACAGTTGCCAGCCCGACCCCGCACGCTGTTTTGCCTTCACCACACGCGGCACGCAAGGCGCGCACCAAGTGCCATGGCAGCGCGGCGACTGGCTGGTGTTTGGCAGTGAAACCGCCGGCTTGCCCAGTGCCCTGCGCGACAGCTTTGCGCCTGCGCAGCGCTTGCGCTTGCCCATGATGGCGGGTCAGCGCAGCTTGAACCTGAGCAACGCCGTGGCCGTGGCCGTGTTTGAGGCCTGGCGCCAGCTCGGGTTTGTTGGCGCCCAGGCTTGACAGGCCGGCTAACGCAGGCCGGGCGTCTGCCATCACCACGTCGGGCTCAAAAGCCTTCAGAACGCGCGTGGCGCGACATCAGCGTGGCCATGGCCTGCGCTGGTGCCAGGCGGCCTTGCAGCACGTCCACCACCGCTGCGGTGATGGGCATGTCCACCGCCAAGGCCTGTGCGCGCGCCAGCACCATTGGCGCGCTGAGCACACCTTCTGCGACGTGACCCAAGTCTTGCAGCGCCCCCGCCAAAGGTTTGCCGGCGGCCAGCGCCAGGCCGACACGGCGGTTGCGGGAGAGTTCACCCGTGGCCGTCAGTACCAGGTCGCCCAGCCCCGACAGGCCCATGAAGGTGGAGGCTTGTGCACCCAGGGCCAGGCCCAGGCGTGTCATTTCGGTCAGGCCGCGTGTGATGAGCGCGGCGCGTGCGTTGAGGCCCGCGCCAGCCATGCCGTCGACGATGCCGGTGGCGATGGCAAGCACGTTTTTCACCGCGCCGCCCACCTCGACACCCACCACGTCGGGGCTGGTGTAGACACGCAGCGTATCGCTGTGCAAGGCGGCCACGGCAGCGGCGCACAGTGCAGCGTCGCTGCTGGCCACGACCAGCGCGGTGGGTAGGCCTTGCGCCACCTCCAGCGCAAAGCTGGGGCCTGAGAGCACACCGCAGGCCACACCCGGGCGCAGGCTGCGCGCCACCTCATGGCCCAGCGCGCCGCTGCCGGCTTCGAAGCCCTTGCACAGCCAGAGCGCCGGGCGTTGCGCCGGCAGGCTGGCCAACAGCGGCCGCAGCCCGACCATCGGCGTGGCGATGAGGGTCAGGCCGTCATCGGCGCGGTCATCGGCATGGTTCAGTGCGAATTCAAGTGCGGACGTGACGCGCAAGCCCGGGGCCAGCGCCACCTCGGGCAGGTAGCGCGCATTCAGCCGTTGTTCTTGCAATTGCTGTGCCTGCGCCGCGCTGCGCGCCCACAGCAGCACGTCGTGGCCGGCCAGCGCAGCCGTGTGGGCCAGCGCCGTGCCCCAGGCACCGGCGCCGAGCACGGCAATCTTCATGGCCCGCCTTGACGCTGACTTTGTCAGTTAGCCCCGGTGATGATGCGCGAGCCGCCATTGCTGGCTGCGGCGGCCTGCGCCTGCTGGGCTTCGAACATGGCCTGGAAGTTGACTTCGGTGAGCAAAATAGGGGGGAAGCCAGCGCGTGTGCACACGTCAGAGACGATGGCGCGCAAATAGGGGTAGATCATCTGCGGGCACACGATGCTGATGATGCCCTGCATCTGCTCTTCGGGGACGTTGCGGATCTCGAAGATGCCGGCCTGTTTGGCTTCCACCAAAAACAGCACCTTGTCCTTGACCTTGGTGGTCACGGTGGCGGTGACGGTGACCTCGAAGATGCCGTCCGACACTGGCGCGGCGGCCATGCCCAGGTTGATGTCAACCTGGGGCTGCGCCTGGTCCAGCAGGATGGCGGGGGAATTGGGCTGCTCCAGCGACAAGTCCTTGAGGTACATGCGCTGGATCTGGAAAACGGGGGTCTCGTCGGCCATGGTATTTCTCTGGGTGAAAGAAGGCCCGACGACAAAATGGCGCCGGGCCGGAGGGGCGGATTATCGGTCAGTGATCAGGCGGTGATCAGGCGGCGTTCAGGCAGCGTTCAGGCAGCGTTCAGACGGCCAACAGGGCTTGCAAAGCGCCGCGCTGGTCAAGGGCGATGAGGTCATCACAGCCGCCCACGTGGGTCTCGCCGATGAAGATTTGCGGCACCGTGCGCCGCCCTGTGGTGGCCACCATGTGGTCGCGCTGCGCGGGGTCGAGGTCGATGCGGATCTCTTCGATCTGCGCCACGCCGCGCTGCTTGAGCAAGGCCTTGGCGCGCACGCAAAACGGGCACACCTGGGTCGTGTACATCTTCACGGCGGTCATGCGGCGATCCTCGGGCTCTTCAAAGGGGCCGGATTGTGGGGCGCCGGCAAAGACCTTGCAGGCTGGCCAAGAAGCAAAGGTGTGCGGTTTATGCCGCTTTGGCGCCGGCCTTGATGTCGGCTTTGGCCATCGGCATCTGCGCTTCGCGCCAGGCCGCCGTGCCCCCCGTCACCGCCACTGCGCCTTCGTGCCCGGCCTTGCGCAACAGCGCCGCCGCCTTGCCAGCGCGCGCACCTGTGGGGCACAGCAAGAGCAGCGGCAGCGTTTTGTTGCTGGGGATGTCTTTGGAGCTTTCGACCTGACCCACCGGCACGTTGCGCGCCCCGGCGGCATGGCCAGCGGCGTATTCAGCGGGCTCGCTCACGTCGATGAGCACGGCCTTCTCGCGGTTGAGCAAGCGCACCGCCTCGACCGTGCCGACCGAACCCGTGCCGCCGCCGCCCTTGCGCATCACCGGCCAGATCAGCAGGCCGCCGGAGACCAGCGCCACCAGGAACAGATACCAGTTGTCGAGAAGAAATTTCAAGGGTGCCGCCGCAAGGTGAAAAACCGCGAATTATAGAATCGGCGCATGCACAAACTTGTCCTCATCCGCCACGGGGAATCGACCTGGAACCTGGAAAACCGCTTCACCGGCTGGACCGACGTGCCGCTGACGGCCACTGGCGTGCAGCAAGCGCGCCAGGCCGGCGCACTGCTGCGCGAAGCGGGTTACGAGTTCGACGTGGCCTATACCTCGGTGCTCAAACGCGCGGTGTGGACACTGTGGCACGCGCTGGACGAGATGGAACGCACCTGGCTGCCGGTGCAACACGACTGGCGTTTGAATGAACGCCATTACGGCGCGCTGCAAGGCTTAAACAAGGCCGACATGGCGCGCCAGTACGGTGACGAGCAGGTGCTGGTCTGGCGCCGCAGCTACGACACGCCGCCGCCTGCGCTGGACGCCAGCGACGCACGCAGTGAACGCAGCGATGTGCGCTACGCCAAATTGGCGCCGGCCCAAATACCGCTGACCGAATGCCTGAAGGACACCGTGGAGCGGGTGCTGCCGCTGTGGCAAGAACGCCTGGCGCCAGCCATTCAAAGCGGCCAGCGGCTGGTGATTGCCGCGCACGGCAACAGCATCCGCGCGCTGGTGAAATACCTGGACGGCATTGGCGACAACGACATCGTGGGTCTCAACATCCCCAACGGCATTCCGCTGGTCTATGAGCTGGACGCAGCGCTCAAACCCATCAAGAGCTATTACTTGGGCGACGTTGCCGCCGTGGCCAAAGCGGCTGCGGCAGTGGCCGCACAGGGCAAAGCGCAGGCCTAGACCAGGGCCGCTTCAGGCCAGAGTCAGGCCGCGCTCACGCCACGCAGCGCGCCAGCCAACAGCGGCACCACCGACACCGCATTGCTGGCGTGGGGCACGCAGTCGCTGCTCCAGACATGGCGCACGCCGGCCGCCTGCACCTGGGCCAGCGCGTCGTCGACAAAAAGCGCGTGCGTGACCACCACATCCACGCTGGCCGCGCCGGCGCTGAGTGCACCACGCGCCGCAGCGGCCAAGGTGCGGCCGGTGCTGGCCACATCGTCCAGCAGCACCACGGCGCGGCCCTGCACGTCCTGGTCGGGCAGAGAGACCTCGACATCGCGATCGCCGCGGCGCTGCTTGTGGCACACGGCGTGGTCCAGACCGTGGGCGAGTGCAGCCGCGCGCACCCATTGGCCGGCTTCTTCGTCGGGCGCCAGCAGCAAAGCGCTGGGTACGTGTTTCATCACATGGGCGCCTAGCAGCGGCGCGGCGGTCAGCGCCAGGCCACGGCGCCCGGGCATCACTTCATCGAGCGTGGCCACACGGTGCAGATGCGGGTCGACGGTGATCACGGCATCGAATGCGCTGGCCAGCAAACGGCCCAGGTGGCGTTGGCTGACCACCTCGCCGGGGCTGAAGGCCATGTCCTGGCGCATGTAGGCCAGATAGGGGCTGACCAGGCTGAGATGGGTGGCGCCCAGCTCACGCGCACCGGCCGCCGCCAGCAACAGTGGGGCTAACTTTTCATTGGGGCGGTGCAGGCCACGCAGCAGCGCCACGCGGGGCGGCAGTTGCGGCGGCAGGCGCAGCCGCGTTTCGCCGTCGGGAAAGGTGTGGGCATCGATGATGGCCAGCGGCCAACTCAGCGCCTGCGCCAATCCTTGAGCCAGCCTGGCCTCGTCGGCGAAGGCCAGAAGCACACTCACGACGCCAACCTTTGCGCCATCAACTCACGCAGATGTTCGGCCAGGGCGCGCCTATCCGCATGCGGCGTGGCCACCGCCGGCAGCAGCTCGACGCGCACCGACAAGCCACGCGCCGAGGCGATGCGCCAGATGCTTTGCAGCAGCGTCGTCTCGCCGATGAAAGTCACGGCCTGATCGAACGGGCCCTGGGGTCCGTCAAAACGCAGCAGCACCGGCTGCACCGGTGTGCCGGTAGACACGGCCGCCTGCAAGAGGTTGGCGTGAAAGGGCAGCAGTTCATGCCCCAAACCCGTGGTGCCTTCGGGAAACACCGCCACCGTCTCACCACTTTGCAAAGCCTGCGCCACCGCGTGCACCACACGCACAGCGTCGCGCTTGCGTTCACGTTCGATGAACAGCGTGCCGGCGTTGCGGATGAGCCAGCCCAGCAGCGGCCAGCGCAGCACGTCGGCCTTGGAGACAAAACGCGCGTGCGGCGCGGCGGCATGGATGGCAGCAATGTCCAGCCAGGAGATGTGGTTGGCCACCATCAGCGTGGCGCCGGGGCGCGCCGTGCCACTGACTTTGAGCGTCAGCCCCATGACACGCACCAAGCCTGCTGACCACCAACGGATGCGCTCGTGGCGCCCGGCTGGGTCCAGCAGCGGGAAGCGTGTCATCACCAGCATGCCGTGCAGCACATGCACGCAGGCGCGCAAAAGGCGCCAGCCAGCGATGAAAAATTGCATCAGGCGGGCGCCGCTTCAAAGGCCACGGTGCCGGCCACCAGCGTGGCGCGCACACGGCCTGGCAAAGCCATGCCGGTGCTGGCAAAAGCGAAAGGCGTGTGTTTGCCTTGACTGGCCAAGAGCGCGGGCTGCACCGCCCATTCGGCGGCCGGATCGAAGACACAGACGTCGGCCACGCCGCCTTCGACCAGGCGGCCCGCGCTGGTGGCCAAAGAGCCTATCGATTCACCCAGCACGGCCACCGGGCCTTGCGTGACCCGCGCCAGTGTTTGGGCCAGCGGCAGGCCACTGTCAACGCCCCAGCGCAGTGCCAGGCTGAGCAGCAATTCAAGCCCGGTGGCGCCGGGCTCGGCTTCACCAAAGGGCAGGTTTTTCATGTCCTCGGCCACAGGATTGTGGTCAGACACCAGCGCGTCAATCGTGCCGTCAGCCAGCGCGGCGCGCAGCGCGTCGCGGTCGGCGCCTTGGCGCAGCGGCGGCGTCAGGCGCATGTCGGGGTTGAAGTAGCCGATGTCGACATCGGTCAGGTGCAGCGAATTGATGCTCACGTCAGCCGTCACCGGCAGGCCTTCAGCCTTGGCCGCGCGCAAGAGCGCAACGCCGCCGGCCGTGGACAGACGGCACAAGTGGACCCTGGCGCGGGTCACCCGCACCAGCTCAAACAGCGTGTGCAGAGCGATGGTTTCGGCAATCGCTGGCACACCCGACAAGCCCAACCGCGTGGCGACTGCACCTTGCGCCGCCACGCCATTGCCCAGGTAAGCATCCTGCGGGCGCAGCCACACCGTGTAGCCGTAGGTGGCGGCGTACTGCAAGGCGCGCTGCATGACAAGGTTGTCGGCCAGGGCCACGTCGGCCTGCGAAAAACCGACACAGCCGGCTTCAGTCAGTTCGGCCATCTCGGTCAGCACATGGCCTTCAAGCTTGCGCGTCAGTGCGCCCAGCGGAAACAGCCGGCAGCGCGACAGCTTGCGGGCGCGGAACTTGAGCATCTCCACCAAGCCGGGCTCGTCCAGCACCGGGTCGGTATCGGGCGGGCAGACCAGGCTGGTGACACCGCCGGCTGCCGCTGCCGCCAGCTCACTTTCCAGCATGCCTTCGTGTTCCTGGCCGGGCTCACGCAGGCGCGCTGCCAGGTCGACCAGACCCGGTGCGACGACCAAGCCGGTGGCCTCTATGGTCCGCTCACTTTGAAAGTCAGGCAGCCTGCCTATGCCCACGATGCGACCCGAGGCGATGGCCACATCGGCCACTTCGTCGCGGCCCGACGCCGGGTCAATGACACGGCCATTTTTGATCAGCAGCTTCATGCGGCGTTCCCCGCAATCGTGCTCATCACGGCCATGCGCACGGCAATGCCAAAGGTCACCTGCGGCAGGATGACGCTGTGGCTGCCGTCAGCCACCGCCGAGTCAATTTCCACGCCGCGATTGATGGGCCCCGGGTGCAGCACGATGCAGTCGGGTTTGGCCAGCGCCAGCTTTTCGGGCGTCAGACCATAACTCTTGAAGTACTCACCCGCGCTGGGCAGCATGGCGCCGCTCATGCGTTCGTTTTGCAGGCGCAGCATGATGATCACGTCGGCGTCTTTGATGCCGTCTTCCATCTTGTGGCAGACACGCACGCCCATCGCCGCCAAGTCGCTGGGCACCAAGGTCTTGGGGCCGACGGCGCGAATTTCTGGCACGCCCAGTGTGGTCAGCGCATGGATGTCAGAGCGCGCCACGCGCGAATGCAAAATGTCGCCCACGATGGCCACCGTCAAGGCGCTGAAGTCTTTTTTGTAGTGGCGGATGGTGTACATGTCCAGCAGCCCCTGCGTGGGGTGCGCGTGGCGGCCGTCACCGGCATTGACCACATGCACATGCGGCGCCACATGCTGGGCAATCAGGTAAGGCGCACCGCTCTGGGCATGGCGCACGATGAACATGTCGGCGTGCATGGCACTCAAGTTGGCGATGGTGTCAAGCAGGCTTTCACCCTTGGCCGTGCTGCTGCGTGCAATGTCCAGGTTGATGACGTCGGCACTCAGTCGCTTGGCCGCGATCTCGAAGGTCGTGCGTGTGCGCGTGCTGTTCTCAAAAAACAGGTTGAAGACACTTTTGCCACGCAACAGCGGCACCTTTTTCACCTCGCGGTCGTTGACGCTGAGGAAGGTGCCTGCGGTGTCCAGGATCTGCGTCAGCACCGCGCGTGGCAGGCCTTCGATGCTGAGCAAGTGGATGAGCTCACCGTTTTTATTCAGCTGGGGGTTGCGGCGCATCAGCATCACGCGGCCTGCCTGACCGAGAAGTGAAAGCTGCCGTCGTCGCCGCGCGCCAGCGTGAGCTTTTGGGCGGCGGGCAGCACGATCTTGACGGCGGCAAAAGCCGCGGCCACCGGCAATTCACGCCCGCCACGGTCTACCAGCACCGCCAGTGTGACGCTGGCCGGGCGGCCAAAGTCGAACAGTTCGTTGACCACGGCGCGGATGGTGCGGCCGGTGTAGAGCACGTCGTCGATGAGCAGGATGTGGCGGCCGTTGATGTCAAACGGCAGGCTCGTCGGGTCTGTGGTGCTGGACAGGCCACGCGCCGAAAAATCGTCGCGGTGCAAGGTGCTGCTGATGACGCCGTGCGGCCCCGCCAGGCCCAGGTCACGCTGCAAACGTTCAGCCAGCCATGCACCGCCACTCCAGATGCCCACCAGTACCGCGTCAGGCCGCAGCAGGCCTTTCACGCCCTGGCGCAATTCTGCGTAAAGCGACTCGGCGTCAAGCTGCAGCATGGTGTGGGCAGGCGCAGCGAAAGAACTGTTCAAGGATGATGGCTGCGGCTGCCGCATCGGCATCTTTGGCGCCTTGGCTCAAGGCCTCGGTGGTGGTGTAGCGCTCATCCACTTCGTGCACCGTCAAGCCAAAGCGGCCATGCAGTTGGCGCGCAAAACGGCGTGCGCGCTGGGTGTTGTCGTGGGCGGCGCCGTCGGGGTGGAAGGGCACGCCCACCACGAGGGCGGTGGGCTGCCACTCGGTGATTAACTGGGCCAGCGCGGCGAAACGGGCGTCACCCTCAGCCGCCACGGTCTTGAGTGGCTGCGCCTGTTGCAGCAGGGTGTTGCCTACGGCCACGCCCACGCGGCGGGTGCCGAAGTCAAAACACAGGTAGGTGCCACCAGGCACGGCCTGACTTTGCGAATCAGGCAACCCCGCACTGCCCATCAGGCATGCCCCGCCAGATTGCCCATCAGCCATGCCCCGCCTGTTGCGACAACATGTTCGGGTCAAACCCCAGCAAGCCCACGGCACGTTCGTAGCGCTTTTCGATGGGCGTGTCGAAGATCACGGCCGGGTCCGCGTCCACCGTGAGCCAGCCGTTGCGGCCCAACTCGTCTTCCAACTGGCCGGCCTGCCAGCCGCTGTAGCCCAGGGTAACCAGCACCTTGGCCGGGCCGCTGCCGTCGGCCAGGGCTTCGAGCACATCTTTGCTTGTGGTCATCTCCAGGCCGCCAGGAACCGACAGCGTGGAGTTGTATTGCGCCAGCGCGGCGTCGCGTTTTTCGTGCAGCACAAAGCCACGTTCGGTCTGCACCGGGCCGCCGAAATACACCGGCTGTTCGCCCAACTCGGCGCGGTCCAGCTTCAACTCCACCTTCTCAAACAGGTTCTTGAGCTTGATGTCGATAGGCTTGTTGATGACCAGGCCCAGCGCGCCTTTTTCATTGTGTTCACACAGGTAGACCACCGAGCCCGAGAAGGTCTCGTCACCCATGCCCGGCATGGCAATCAGGAACTGGTTGGTGAGGTCGATGCGCGCGCCGGGAGCCATGTGATGGATTCTAGGCCGTGCTGCACACTCGCGGCTATGGACAAAGCCCCCCCCAAAACTGTCGACGCCGCCCTGGTCTGGCTGCGCCGCGACCTGCGTGTGCAGGACCACGCCGCGCTTTACCACGCGCTGCGTGCGGCGCGCCAGGTGTGGTGTGCGTTTGTCTTTGATCGCGACATTCTTGACCCCCTGCTGGCCGCTGGAAGCCAGGCAGACCGGCGCGTCGAATTCATCCGCGACAGCCTTGTGGGTGTGGACGCAGAACTGCGCGCACTGGCTGCGTCACATGGCGTGGCAGGGGCCGGTCTTATCGTGCGCCATGGCTGGGCGCACGAAGACATTCCTGCACTGGCCAGCAAGCTGGGCGTGCAGGCCGTCTACGCCAGCCACGACGACGAACCCGCTGCGCTGGCGCGTGACGCGCGCTTGCGTGGCCTGCTGGCCAACCTGGGCGTGGCGCTGCACACCAGCAAGGACCATGTGGTCTTTGAACGGCGCGAAGTGCTGACGCAAATGGGCGGCGCGTTTTCGGTATTCACGCCTTATAAAAATGCCTGGCTCAAGCGCTGCGAGCCCTTTTTCTTGCAGGCCTATCCGGTGGCCCGGCATGCCTCGGCGCTGGCGCCGCTGCCAGCCAATGAAGCTGGAGTGCCCGCACTGGCAGACATCGGCTTTGCACCCACCAACCTGCACCAGTTGCGCCTGCCCAGCGGGCCAGCCGGCGCACAGGAATTATTGGCCGATTTTTTGCACCGCATCGACCAGTACCACGAGACACGCGACTATCCCGCCGTCAAAGGCCCCAGCTACCTGAGTACGCACTTGCGCTTTGGCACCGTGTCCATCCGCCAGCTTGCACGCGAAGCGCATGCACGGCGCGAAGGTGCTCAGGATTCCAAGCGAGCCGCAGGCGGCTCGCGCGGCGCCGAGGTCTGGTTGTCCGAGCTGATCTGGCGCGACTTCTATCACCAGATCCTGCACCACCACCCGCACGTGGTGGGCCACGCTTTCAAGCCGGCCTACGACGCCATCAAGTGGGAACGTGGCAAGGCGGCAGACGCGCTGTTTGCGGCCTGGTGCGAAGCGCGCACTGGCTACCCGCTGATCGACGCCGCCATGCAGCAAATCAACCAGACCGGCTACATGCACAACCGCCTGCGCATGGTCGTGGCCAGCTTCTTCACCAAAGACCTGGGCCTGGACTGGCGCCGTGGCGAAGCCTACTTTGCGCTGCACCTGAACGACTTTGACCTGGCCGCCAACAACGGCGGCTGGCAGTGGGCGGCCAGCACGGGCTGCGACGCGCAGCCCTACTTTCGCATCTTTAACCCCGTGAGCCAGAGCGAACGCTTCGACGCTGAAGGCCGCTTCATCCGCCGCTACCTTCCGCAGTTAGCTGCGCTGCCCGACAAGCTGATCCACGCGCCTTGGTTGGCAAGGCCGGTGGACCTGGCGGCAGCGGGCATTGAGTTGGGGCGCCACTACCCGCTGCCCGTGGTGGACCACGCGGCGGCGCGTGAAAAAACTTTGCAGCGCTACGCCGTGGTCAAGGTGGCTTGATGCGAGTTCGTCATCAATCGCTCAGGCACCATCGCAGCACGCCAGGCGGCGCATTCCACGGGTCGTGCCGCCAGGGACGGCGGTGAAGGGTGGAGCGAAGTCAAGGGGGAATTCGGCAGCCGACAGGCTGCCGAAGCAGGACATGAGCGCAACCCTTGACCCGCCGTCCCTGGCTTGCCCAAGCCAAAGCGGGAGCGGTGGGCGGCTGTGGGCCGGCCCTGCGAGGCCAGCCGTTCCTGAGTAATAGATCGCCGCTCGGAGTGAATCAGGAGGGCGGGCCGCTGAAGCGCGCCAGCAGCGAGGCGTGCTGCTGCGGCCATTGCTGCAAACCAGCGCTGTCGCCATTCAATACGGCCTGCGCGAAGGCCAGGCTCAGCGCACGCGTGGCTTCCTTGACCTGCGGGTTGAGCGTGACACCACCCGTGCCGCCGCGGTCGGTGAACATGCTGTGTGAACCGCCTTCAAACACCGCCAGCCACTTGCGTGCACTGCCGGTGGCGTCAAACACCGCCAAGCGGTCTTCAGCGCCGCTGTAGTAGCCAGGGATGCGGATGATGTCTTCGGTGCAAGTCACGTGCAGGCTGGGCACGGTGACCGACTGCAAGATCTGGCGCGGCTCACCCTGGCCATAAAACGGCGGCGCTGAAATGACGATGGCGGCGCGCACACGTTCGTCGTGCAGCGCGATGACGCGGCCTTTGCTCTCAACCCGCGCGCCACTGGCCAGCAGCGTGGTGTTGGCGCCGTAGCTGTGGCCGGCGGCGACGATGCGCTGGGCGTCCAGGCGCGGTGCCAGCTCGCTGGCTAACAGCGTGTCCAGTGCAAAGCGAAAGTCCTGCGCGCGGGCGATGGCTTCGGCTTCTTGCGCGGCTTCTTGCAAACGGCCCATGATGTTGAAGACGTTGCCGGTCCAGACTTGGCGGTCGCTGCCCACATGCTGCAAATGCAGGCTGGCCATGCCAGAACGCGCAAAGTGTTGGCCCAGCCAGCTGTAGCCGCGCCGTGTGCCGCCAATGCCGTGCGAGAACACCACCAGCGGCACTGGCTGGGTGGATGCGGCTGCCGGCAGGTACAAGCGCACCGGCACTTCGCGCAGGCGGCGCTTGTCGGTCCAGTCCAGGTCCAGGGTGTCAAAAGTGTCAAAGGGCGACGCGGCTTCGTCGGCCCGCAGCGGCCATGCGCTGGTCAAGAGTGCGGCCGCACCCAGGCGCAAACAGTCGCGGCGTTGCAGCTTCATGTCGGCGCCACCACCGCTACCACCGGCTTGCGCCGCAGCAGTTTTTGCAAGCCCTGGATGATGTCGTCCACGTAAGTGAACAGCACCGGAATCACCAGCAGGCTGAGGAAGGTGGAAGTGATGAGCCCGCCGATGACGACGATGGCCATGGGCGCGCGAAAGCT
>JANNEX010000791.1:0-2624 GCA_031379155.1 Rubrivivax sp. | reverse complement strand
CACGTTGTAGCGCTCGGCGGCGGGCAAGAAGCTGCCCGGTGGCACCAGCTTGCCGTCTTCGTCAATCAGGCGCAGCAAGATCTCGATGTGTTGGCACAGCGCGCTGTGGGGGCCCAGCGCCAGATAGGGCTGGTGGTGCAGCAAGAAGCGGCCCGCTTCCAGGGCGCGCGTCAGGCGTGCGGCCCAGCCCATGTCGGTGCGGCGCTGGGCCATGGCGACTCGCGCGGCGTGCGCAACACACAGGGCTTTGACTGGCACCCCAACACCAAAGAGATGTGGTTTACCGACCATGGCCGCGACTGGATGGGCGACGACAGCCCTGAAGATGAGCTCAACCGCATGACGCGCACGGGTGCAAACTTCGGCTTCCCCTACTGCCATGCCAACGCCGTGCTCGACAAGGACTTGCCAAAACCTAACGCCTGTGAAGGTGTGACCCTGCCGGCGCAGACCATGGGCCCGCACGCCGCCGTGATGGGCCTGCACTTCTACACCGGCAGCATGTTCCCGGCCGAGTACCGCAACACCATGTTCGTGGCGCGCAAGGGTTCGTGGAACCGCACCGTGAAGTACGGGTACGACGTGGTCACGGTGCGCACCGACGCCAACGGCAACAACCCCAAGGTCGAGCCCTTCATGACCGGCTTTGTGAACCCGGGGGCCGACAGCTTCAGCGGACGCCCGGCCTACTTGATGCAGATGCCCGACGGCTCGTTGCTGGTCAGCGACGAACAGATGGGAGCCATCAACTGCATCAGCGATGCCAGGTAAGCGCTGGCTGCTTGTGCTGGTGTGTTGGGCCGCGCTGCTGCCCGGCATCAGCCAGGCCCAAGCGCTATCGGCAGCGCCAGCAGCCCTGCTCAAAGCCTGTGCCGCCTGCCACGGCGCCGGCGGCAATTCGGTCTTGCCGCAGTGGCCCAGCCTGGCCGGTCAGCCCAAGGTTTTCATCGAAAACCAGTTGGTGCTGGTCCGCGAAGGCCTGCGCGACGTGCCGCAGATGAAAGAGGTGGTGACCGACATGAGCGATGAAGACATCGTCAAGTTGGCGCCGCATTTTTCCAGCCGTCCGCTGCGGCCAAGCGCGACGCTCGAGCAACTGGCGCATTACCTGGCCACCTTCAAGCCTTAGCCGTTTCTCGCACAAAACCCGCCGACGCCTGCATCAGACTGCGGGTATAGCCATCTTGCACGCGGTGCGCCGCCAGGTCAGCAGCGGCTAGCGTTTCCACCGCGCGGCCACGCTGCATGACCATCAAACGCTGGCACAGGTGGGTCACCACGGCCAAGTCGTGGCTGACCATGACAAAGCTCAGGCCGCGCCGCGCACGCAGGGCTTCGAGCAGGTTGAGCACTTCGGCTTGCACCGAGGCGTCCAGCGCCGACGTGGGCTCGTCCAGCAGCAGCACCGGCGGCTCCAGGATGAGCGCGCGCGCGATGGCAATGCGCTGGCGCTGGCCGCCTGAGAGTTGGTGCGGGTAGCGAAAGCGAAAGCCGCTGCCCAGGCCGACTTCGTCCAGCGCTTTTTCAATGCGCTGCTCGGCGTTCGTGATGCCGTGAATGGCCAAGGGTTCGGCCAGGATGCGGTCAACCGTTTGGCGTGGGTGCAGGCTGGCGTAGGGATCTTGGAAAACCATCTGCACTTGGCGGCGCCAGGCCGCGCTGCCGGGTTGTGGCTGCTGATTTGCGCCAGTGAGTTCGACGCTACCTGCTGTGCGCGGCGCCAGGCCGCAGATGGCGCGCAGCACCGTGCTCTTGCCCGAGCCTGATTCACCCACGATGCCAAAACTCTCACCCGGCGCGACGCTGAAAGACACACCGTCAACTGCCGTGAAGCCGTCAAACACGACACTCAGATGGGTGACTTCGAGGCCCGTCATGTCACCTGTCACGCGGCCCACTCAGGCTGCCGGTCCAGCGTCGGCAGTGGGTGGCGTGCAGCACCCAGTTGCGGCAGGCAGTTGAGCAAGCCGCGTGTGTAGGCATGTTGAGCGTTAGGCAGGTCCGCCGCCGCAATTTCTTCCACCACGCGGCCGGCGTACATCACCAGCACACGGTCGCAAAAACTGCTGACCAGGCGCAGGTCGTGCGAGATGAAGATCAGGCCCATGCCACGTTCGCGCACCAGCCTGTCGAGGATGCCCAGCACTTGCAGTTGCACCGTCACATCCAGGGCCGATGTGGGCTCATCGGCGATCAGCAATTCTGGCCCGGCAATCAGCATCATGGCGATCATGGCGCGCTGCCCCATGCCGCCAGAGACTTCGTGCGGATACAGGCGCATCACACGCGCCGGGTCTTCTATGCCCACGGCGGTCAAGGCTTCGTGTGCCAGCTGCAGGGCCCGCTTGTGCGGGCAGGGCTTGTGCGCTTGCAGCGTTTCGACAATCTGCGCGCCAATGTTCATCACCGGGTCGAGCGAATATTTGGGGTCTTGCAGCAC
The DNA here is from genome assembly GCA_031379155.1 of Rubrivivax sp. Classification (GTDB taxonomy): domain Bacteria; phylum Pseudomonadota; class Gammaproteobacteria; order Burkholderiales; family Burkholderiaceae_C; genus Rubrivivax. Next base: position 184 of record JANNEX010000791.1, on the reverse strand, counting down.
CATGGCCATGCGCCCGCCGCGCAGGCTGCGGCGCTGCTGAGGCGGGCAGCGCAGCAAGTCGATGCCACTGAACTCAAGCGTTTGCGCGCTGACCTGGCCGCCGGGTGCTGTGAGGCCCAGGATGGCGCGGCCGGTTTGGCTCTTGCCCGAGCCCGATTCGCCCACGATGCCCAACCTCTCGCGG
>JANNEX010000827.1:0-12314 GCA_031379155.1 Rubrivivax sp. | reverse complement strand
GGTTTGGCGGCGCGTGGCGACGCTGCGCGCGCGGTGATGTGCGGCAGTCCGCGGCGCGCTTGCAGGTTCCAGACACGCAGATTGCCACCCGTGTCGGTGCTGACGGCGTGGCGGCCGTCGGCGCTGACTTGCATGGCGGTGATGGGCGCGCCGTGGCTCAGGGCGGGCAGTGATTCTTCGCCCGTGCTGGCGCTCCAAAAGCGCAGGTGGCCGTCGCTGCCTGCTGTCAGCAACTGGTCGTTGGGTGCGGCGTAAGCGGCGGCGGTGATGCCCGGGTGGCTGACTGACACACCTTCGCTTTGTGCGCTTCTGTTCACGCCCACCAGGCGTGCGGATGTGTCGCCGCGCAGCAGCAGCCAGCTGGCATCGCCGCTGTCCCGCACGAAGCTGACTTGCTGCAAGCGCTCAGGCTGACGGCTGCGCGGGGGCCCAAAGAAACCTTTGGCCGAGCGCGCAGGCTGATAGCCCAGACCTTCGGCAACGCGGTTGCGCTGGCTGTTGTTGTCGTCGGCGGCCTGCTGGCGCTGGGCGGGTGTGACGCAGACCTTGTCGGCAAACTTTTCGCCACGCAGCGTGCGGTCGGCCTCGCGCCAGACAAAGCCTTGCACACAAGTTTCTTTGCCAAAGGACGGGTTCTTCAGATCCACGCGCACGCTGGCTGCCTTGTTGTCGCTCTGCGCCTGGTCGCGCGTGGCCGCCGTCACGCAAGCCGCATCGCCCGCAAAGGCTTCGCGCAACACAAAACCCGTGCGGCAAGCCGAACCCGCCACGGCCAGTTGCACGCGGCTGCCGCGTGCTGCGGCCGTGCTGGGCGCCGGTTCGACTTGCACCACCGTACCCGGCAAGGCCCGCGTGGCGCCCGTGTAGGCCACGGCATAGACGGCAAAACCCAGGTCGACCAGCACCTGTCGCGCCGCCAGGATGGGGCGGCCACGCAGGTCGGGCACCGCCACCGATGTGCCTGGCGCTGCCGGCGTAGCTGTAGCGTTAGGTGCAGCGTTAGGTGCCGCTTGCAAAGCGCTGAATTGGCGCTCAAGCTTGCCTGTCTCGCCTGACCATACGGCGACCTGGCCGTCGGCATGCGCCGTCACGAAGCGTTGACTGCCCGGGTCCAACGCGGCGGCGATGACTTCATCGCTTTGCAACCGCGTGCCCCGGCTCAGACCCTGGTCGTCCAGCAGCCACTGCTGCACGCTGCCGCCCCTCCAGCTGAGCAAAAGGCCGCCGTCGCGCCACGCTACCAGGCTTTCGGGCGTCACACCCTCGCCCACCGCATCGCCAATGGCCTTGCCACGTGCCGTGTCCCAAGCGCGCAGGCGGCCGTCAGCGCCCAGGCTGACCAGCACCGATGCGTCGGCGCTGAGCACCAGCGCACGCACGGCACCGGCCTGGCTGTCAAAGGTACTGCGCAGGCGGCCGCTGCGCACGTCCCACACCCGCACCTGGCCGTCAGCGCCGCCGCTGGCGGCCCACAGGCCATTGGCGCTGATGGCCACCACGCTGGGTGTGTCAGCCGGGGGCGGTGTCTTGACCTGCGGCGGCGGCAACTCCTGCGTGGCCGCGCCGCGCCACAAACGCAGTTCGTGGTTGGCGTCGGTGGTGATCAGGTCGTGGCCATGGGCTTGCAAAAGTTCAGGCGTTGTCGTCAGGGTCAAGGACTGACCCAGCCTGTTGGCCGTGCCCAGCCGCGCGGCGCGAGCTTGGCCGTCCGGCGCCCTGGTGGCAGCGGCGTCCAGCGCAGCGCCTGGCGCAGCCAGGACTTGCACCGCCTGCTGTTCGTCGCTGACCAGCAGCACACTGCCATCGCCCACAAACTTGAAGCGCAAGGGGCCTGACTCGGGCGCACTGGATGCGGCAGGCGCGGGCGCCGGCAGGGGCAGATCCAGCGACGCCAGGACGCGGCGCCTGGCGCCGTCCCACACCAGCAGTTGGTTGGCGTTGGTGAGCATCTTCACGCCACCCCGGTTGTCAAAGCCCACCAGCACCACGGCGCCCACATCGATGAGTTGGTAGGTCTGCGGCGCTTGATCAAGTGCGCTGTAGTAGTTGATGTCAACACCTTGGTCGTAAGCCACGACCACGGTGTTGCCGTCGGGGCTGAGCCAACGCTTGCGCACCAGGCCACGCGGCACGCTGGTTTGCGGCGTGGCCTGCACCCGTGCATCTACGGGGTTGAACAAGGACCGCGTGGCGCCGCGCAGCACCGCCAAGCGGGCGTTGGGCGTGCCGTCGGCTTGGAAGGCGAGTTGAATCTCTGAGCCATCGCCCTCCACCGAAGTCCTGCTGCTTGGGTCTCTGCGCAGATCGCGCAAGGTCAACGCGCCTTCGCTGTTCCAGGCCGCACCGGCTTGTCGCGCGCTGTCCATCTCGACCTTGTCCACAGGCCTGGAGCCGTCGCTCATCTGCACCTGCGGCGACCAGTCCTGGCCCAGCACACGCTGTTGCGCCCAGCCCTGGGCGTCAACCGCCACCACGCGCTCACCCTTGGTGTCGAGAAAAAGCGCTACCGGCACCGTTGCTGCCTGCATCGGCGCTACCACCAACTGCGCACGGGCATCGTTGCGCCGCACCTGGATTTCACCGGCCTGGTCTGCCGTGGCAAAACGTTTGCCGTCGGCAGAAAAAGCGATCAGGCGATAGGGCACGTCAGAGGCCACACCGGCGTCGATGCGCTTGTCTTCAAACACCACCTGCGCCAGCCACGGCGCCAGGTCACCTTGCGGCATGTCAGCCAGCTTTTGCAGCAGCACCACGCTGCCCAACAACCAAGCCGCCGACAGGCCCAGCGGCCACCAGGAGACACCACCTTCGGCGCGGCCGTCGTGCCACATCAGGCGCGCCAGCAGCGCGCGCAGCCAGTCCCACACAAAGGCCAGCCACTCGCGCGCGCTGCGCCGCGTTCCGCGCACCGAGCCCAGCCACTGGCGCCACGAACGCGGTGCGCGCATGGCCAGTTGGCGCGGCGTCAGGCCGTCCAAAAAGCCCAGGTAGAGCCACTGGCGGCGGCGCTGTTCATCGTCCAGCGGCTTGCGCTCGGCGCCAGTGTTGCTTGCGCCACCACCACCGGGTGGTGTGCAGTCCAGCGCCAGCACGTCGCTGGCCTGCGCGGCCTGTTCGGCCGGCACCTGTTCGAGCAGCGTGCGCACGACCTTGCGGATGCGCGCCTGCACCAAGGGGTTCAACTCGTCGAGCAAACGCAGCGACAACCAGTCGGGGAAGCTGGCGTTGCGCAGCCAGGGCAGGCGCGCCAGACGCGCGTAGTTGCTGTGCATGAGCCAGCGCAATTGTTCTTCGTCGGCCGCACCCATGTCGCGGAACAGCTCCTGGCCGATGATCAGCGTCAGCTCCCAGCGCGACAGCGGTGGCACGGCGCAGGCGGCCAGCCAGCGCAGGCCGTTTTCGCCCAGGTACAGGCGCAGTTGGGCGATGAGTTTTGCAATCTCTTCCTCACTGGGCGGCTCGTTGGCCAGGCCGCCCTGAGGCAGTTTTTCCAACAGCGTGGGAAAGCGCCGCGCGCCCGACAGCACGATGTCGGGCAGCTCGCCAGTGGTGAGCTGCACGGCGTAGGCGTCCAGCGCTTCGGCTTCCAGCGGCAGCACCAAAAAGCCCGGGTCGCCGCGGCCCAGCGGGCGTTCAATGGCCACTTCATGGTCGCCCCAGTCGCGTGAATCGGTGGGTGTGAACAGCACGCGCTCTGGCCAGCGCTGCCAGCCCATTAGCGGCCACCAGTCTTGCAGCGCCTTGGTCTTTGCTTCAAAGAAACCGGCACCGTCACTGACCAGCACCAGGCGGGCGACACTTTCTTGTGCCGCGCGCTGCGCCACTTGCTCAAACCGCACCGCATTGCGTTCGCCGCCCGAGGCGTCGAGCACGCGCCTTTGGTGGGCGGGATAGAGCACCCGCGGGTCGCCGTCAAAGAGCCAGATGTCAACGTTGACACCTTCACGGCGCAGGCGATCGGCCCAGCGAAAAAACAGGCGCCCGCGCAGGTCGTTTTCATCGCGCACGTCGATCAGCACCAGGTAGGCCGGCCGCGTGCGACGCGCGCGCCAGCGCAGGCTGAGCTGGCCGTGGTGGCGCAGCGTGGCGGCCAGCGTGCGGCCGGCGTCCAGCACACGCCGCGCACTGACGCTGTGGACGCCTGGGCGCACATGGCGGTCCAGCCGCGCGGCCGTGCTGGCCTGCATCAGCGGCACCACACGTTCGGCTTCGCTGCGCCAGGCCGAGACATCGAGCTTGATGCCACTGCCCTCGCGCTGGCGCTCGAGGTGGCGGCGCGACAGCGCCAGCGCCGGGGCGTAGACCAGCAACAACAACGGCAAGGGCAGCGCCAGCAACAGGGCAGCCAGCCAGGGCTTGAATTCACGTTGGCGCACCTGCTGTGGCTCGTAGCCGGCCACGCCGTTGGGCGTGGCCGGCTCGAGCGCGCGCGCACCCGCCGCAGGGCGGGCCACGACGACAGGCGTGGTGGCCCCTGGATCGGCCGGAGGAACTTCTGGCGTGGGTTGCACCACCGGCGGCGCAGCCACGGGCGCTGGCGGGTTTGGCTGCCAGCGCTGCCAGCCCTGCCACGTAGTGACGGCCAGCACCACCAGCACCGCAGCGACGGTGGCCCAGCGCTGCTGCGCCACCGTGTTGGGCATCTTCGCTTGGGCCAAGGGATTGATGCGTGTCACGCTGGGCTGGGTCTGCACCGTGCGCCAGCGCGCGCGGCCCGCCAGCCAGGTGTCAAACACGGGGCCGAAACGTGCTTGCTCAGACTTGGACTTGCAGTACACGGCGCTGAGCAAGGGCTTTAGGCGTGCGGCGTCTTCACTCCACTGCCCGGCTTCCTGCAAACGCAGCAGCAACTGCGTGGCCAGCAACAATTCACGCGCGCCCAGCACAAAGCCCGCCGCCTGCAAGGCCTGGTGCAAGCCCAGCAAGCCCTGGTCGCCCATGCTGTTTGGGCTGGGGTCGCGAGGCGGCACGCTGTCGTCCACGGTGTTTGTGCCAGTCACGCTGGCGCTTACTTGGGCGGCTTCCAGGTGTTCAGGTGTTTTTCAAACTCGGCCGCGTCGCCTTTGCCTTTGGCCACGGCGGCGGCGGCGCGGCGCGCGCCGGCCAGGTTGGCGTCATGGCCCAACGCTTGTTCAGCACGCACTTCGTGGTCGGCCACCATGACCTTGGCCAGGTCGATCAGCTCAGAGGTGCCAGGCTCAAAGACTACACTGCGGCCGGCCTTCTTGCGGTAGTCGACAAAACATTCCACCAGGTCACTGAACAAGGGCGTTAGCTTGCTGGCACCGGCGGTGGTGCCGTCAACGTCGGCTTTGAGCAGCACGCCCGGCACACGCGCGGCCACGATGCTGGCCAGGCGCTGCGGCGTGGGGTCGGGGATGTGGTAATAAATGCAGCGGCGCAAGAAGGGCTCGGGCAGTTCGCGTTCAGAGTTGCTGGTGATGATGACCAAAGGCCGTGTGGCCGGCGTGCGCGCGGCTTCAAAGCGACCCTGCTCAACTTCGGGCATCTCGAAGCTGAGCTTTTCGATGGCGTTGAGCAAGTCGTTGGGAAAGTCGCGGCTGGCTTTGTCGATCTCGTCGATGAGCACGACGCTGGCGCGGCCGTCTTTGGGTGCCGGGTGCGGCGGCTGCAAGCAGATGCCGCCCTCGGTGTCGGCCGGGCTTTGTGGCTTTGAGTAAAACACCGCCTTGCCCATGGCTGCCAGCTTGACAAAGCGGCGCGCGTCGGCCGCGCCCAAACCGGCACCGGGCTGCGCCGCGGCCATGCGACCCACCATGTCAAAGGTGTAGAAGAGGTCGCGCGCTTCGCTGACGCTTTGCGCTTCAAAGCGCAGCACCGGCGCGAGGTTGAATTCCCAGGCCAGGCGGTCGGCAAATTGCGACTTGCCTGTGCCGGGGCGGCCGGTGAGCAGCAGCGGGCGGCCCAGCAGCAGCGCCACGTTCATGGCGTCGACCAAGCCGGGGTCGGCCTCATACGCGGCAGGGTCGTCCAGGCGGCCGTCCTTGATGAGCGCGGCGCATTCGGCTTCGTCCATGGCTTCGGTGCGCCAGCGGCGCGTGGCGCCGTCGCTGGGCGTGCCGCGGCCCAGGAAGAGACGGGGCTTGACGGGGTCTGTGGCAGTGTCCATGGTGGGCTTTCGGAGAGTTTGCGATTCAGGGCTGGCTGTGCACCTGGCCACAGTGGGTGCAGAGCTCGGGCGCATGGTCAACAAAGCGGTCGACGTTTTTGCCCAGGCGCCTTTCGTCGGCACCGACGATCTTTTTGTTGACCAGGGTGTCCTGGTGCATCAGCACTTTTTCTTCTGCGTCGTAGAGCCAATGCAAGAGACCGTCCCGGTCTTGCTGGTCCAGATTCCACTCGGCGCGGCCGGCGACCTTTTTCAGCGCCACCAGGCGCAAGGTTTCGGCCTTGGCCAGCCACAGGCGCTTGGGCACCACTTCGTTGTCCTTGCGCACATCCTCTCGGGCCAGCAATGCCAACAACTCCAAACCCGCCTGGCCCGGCTCTATGCCTTGCTCCCCATCGGCTGCGCGCAGCGCTGCGACCATGTCGTCGTCAAGCAACAAGACCAGATCAGACACTTCTTCGAACCACTGCCTGAATCGGTTCTTGTCGACTTCACTGCCATCGCGGGTCCAGTGCACTTCCAGCGTTTCTGGGTCTGAATTGTTGCGAATACGCACGGCTATGGGTTCGGCGAGCCGACCACCTGCTTCGCCCGGAAAGCAGGACACAAACACGTCGCGCCTGCTGTAACTCAGCTGCGCGCTGGCCTTCGTATTGGCCGTCATCTCCTTGCCTTGGCTGTCATCACTTGAGTTGCTGCTCCAGGCGGCCAATCATTTTTTCAATCGCCGTGCCCCACTGGTCCTTGCCCAAAGTCTGCAAGGACACGAGTTGCTGCGCATCATTGATCGGGCCCAGGAATTGGAAATCCCCTACCTTGCGCACGTCACCGACATGGCTGCCGTCGGCATTGAAGCTGAGGTAGGCCGGGTTCATGGGCTCGGCCAACACGAAGCAGGGCAGCACCGGGTCCTTGGCAGCGCGGCGCTTGAGCACGGCGTCGAGTTCGCGCCGGCACTCGGGCGAATCCCAGTAGGTGTCGCACAGCAGCACCAGCATGTGGGTGCAGCCGGCCAGCGCGTCGTCCACGCTGTTGCGCCAGGTCTGGCCGGCCAGGATTTGCTCGCTGTCGATGAAGTAGTCGAGTTTGAGGTGGCCCGCGTAGTTCTTCAGCTTGAGGCGGAACTTGGCCGCCATCTCAACCCACGTGGGCTCGTGTTTGTACGAGATGAAGACCTGGTTGTCCGCCATCGCTGCCTCCGGTGTTGTGCGATGAGCATAACGAGCCCGGCGGCGTCTGTCATGCCGGCGCGGCCAGCGCCAGCTCAATGCGCCGCTTGGCCACCCGTGCTTTGGGCACCGTCATGTCCCACCACAAACGCACGTCTTCATCCAGGCCCACGCCGTGCATGAAGTTGTAGATGCCCTTCTTCAAACCCAGGCCCAGGGCGTCGTGATCCACCCCCGTGGGGTCGATGAAGGCAATGTCGTTCTTGGCGAAACTCACTTTGCCTTGGTTGGGCAGCGGCAGCAGGCTAACGCCGTAATCGTGCGGGGCCTGGCCCACCGGCGAATGCACGGTGCAGGCAAAGCGGTGCCAAAAGCCGCTGTGGATGCAGCCGTTGGCAAAGAGCTGGCGCACCAGCTCCAGCGCGTCCACGGTGTCCTGCACGGTCTGCGTCGGAAAACCGTACATCAGGTAAGCGTGCACCAGCACACCGGCGTCGGCAAAACCTTTGGTGACACGCGCCACCTGGTCCACCGAGACACCTTTTTTCATCAGCGTGAGCAAGCGGTCTGAGGCCACTTCAAGGCCACCGCTGATGGCAATGCAGCCACTGTCGGCCAACTGCTGGCACAGCGCGGGCGTGAAGGTTTTTTCAAAACGGATGTTGCCCCACCAGGAGATCTTCACGTCGCGCTTGTTCAGCTCGGCGGCCAGCGCTTTGAGCGACTTGGGCGGTGCGGCTTCATCGACGAGGTGAAAACCGGTCTGCGCGGTCTCTGCCACGATGCTTTGGATGCGGTCCACCAGCGTGGTTGCGCTGGCTGCGTCATAACGGCTGATGTAGTCCAGGCTGACATCACAAAAGCTGCACTTCTTCCAGTAGCAGCCATGCGCCACCGTCAGCTTGTTCCAGCGCCCGTCGCTCCACAGGCGGTGCATGGGGTTGAGCATGTCCAGCAGCGACAGGTAGTCGTGCAGCGGCAGGCCGTCCCAGGTGGGCGTACCGACGTCTTCAAAGGCGATGTCGGGTTCGACAAAGTTGCGGTAACGCACAGCGCCGTCTTCGCGCACAAAGGTGCGCACCAGGCGCTGCGCCGAGCGCTGACCTTGCCAGTGCTCCAGCAGCGCCAGCAGTGGGCGTTCACCGGCGTCCAGGGTCACGAAGTCGAAGAAGTCAAAGACCTGCGGCTCGCTCAGTTCACGCAGTTCAGTGTTGACAAAACCGCCACCCAAGACGGTGGTTAGGTTGGGGTGCGCCGCCTTGATTGTCTGGGCGATGCGAAAGGCGCCGTACACCGCACCGGGGAAGGGCACGCTGATGAGCACCACGCTGGGTTGGTGGCGTTCAATGGCAGCCAGGGTCAAGTCGCGAAGCAGTGTGTCGACGAGGCTGGGCGGCGCAGCCAGCGCGGCGGCCAAGGGCTCAAAGGTGGGTTGGCTGGCGGCCAGGCTTTCGCCGTAGCGCACAAACTCGAAGCGCGCATCGACGGCGTCCTTGATGACATCGGCGATGTCGTTGAGGTAGAGCGTGGCCAGGTGGCGCGCGCGGTCTTGTACGCCCAGCGCGCCGAAGGCCCAGGCCATGGGGTCGGCGCCGTCAGCGGCTTCGAAGGCCTCCAGCGACACAAAGCGCGGGCCTTCGGGCAGGAAGGCACGGCTGGCAATGCGGTGCGCCAAGGTGCTGTCGCGGCCTTGCAAAAACCGCAGCGTGGGCGCCACGGTGTTCAAGTAGGCGGCTGCCCGGCTGTTGAAAGCCAGCACCCGGGCACTGCGTTGCTCGTGTCTGAGCGTGGCGATATGCGCCAGCAGCGCCCGCAAGCCGTCGGCCGACAAGAGCTTGAGCACCAGCGCCAGCGCCAGGTCTTGCTGCACAGCAGCCACGCCGCGCGAGCGCAAAAAACCAGTGAGGTAGGCGGTGGACGGGTAAGGCGTGTTGAGCTGCGTCATCGGCGGGATGACGGACAGGACGCGGACGGCGGGCTTGGAGTTGGGCGCGTGGGGCATGGGCGACTGGGGCACGGGCCATTTTCGCCCACGCAGCCACGGCGCCTGAGCGCGCTCAATCGCACCTCACTGCGCCTGACCACGCCTTCACGCGACGCCGACTCCCTAGAACTTGTGATGCAAGCCGTGCCGCGCGGCGCTACTGTGCAAGCCCATCAATTTACAGGAGCTGGCCCATGAACCCCGCCATCGAAAAACTCATCGCCCTGGCCCGCAACGAAGTGCGCACGCGAAGGCGTGGTCAACAACACCGGCGCACGCATCGTCGAGTACCAGGGCGCCACCTGGCTGCAGCCCGGCGCCTGGCCCTGGTGCGCGGCGTTTTGCTGCTGGATCATGCGCGAGCTGCTGGAAGAAGACGAGATCCGCGACTACCTGAAGACCTACTTCAAGCGCCCCAGCCTGAGTTTTGCGCAGGCCGACAAGGTGCGCTGCCGCGACGCCAGCGCTTTCGGCTGGGAGAAGTGGGCACTATCCAACGGCATGCAGGTGCTGGACGAAAACAAGCTGGCGCGCGCCAGTGACTTTGTGATCTTCGATTTTTCGCACATTGGACTGGTGGTGGAGGACCAGCGCGCACAGTCGGACAAGATCAAGACCATCGAAGGCAACACCAACGGCAAGGGTGAGCGCGACAGCAGCAGCGGCGACGGCGTGTGGGAAAAAGAACGCGAGCACTCGTTGACCAAGTGCTACGTGAGGATCTTTCCTCACTGAAGGGCTGGCGAAGGCCAGCGCGGAATTTGCAGCTATTTCAGCCAGCGCAGCAAGGGCTGCAACACCTGCGGCTGACTGAGCAGTTGCATGTGGTTGATGCCGGACAATTGCACCTGGCTGTCGGCCGCAAATTGCAAGCAACGTGCAGGGTCTGCGTGGCGGCCCAGTGCGCTGTCCAAAGGCACCAAGCCGTCGCCCAACACCTTGGCGCCGGGTTTGATGCAGGCCGCCACCGTGTGGCAGCGTGGTTGGTCGGGCAAGGGGACGAGAACGCCCGCCGATTCAGGGCCAAGAACGCTGCCGTGGCGCAAGTCGGTGATGCCGGCACTGCGCAGCCTGCCCAGTCGCGCCAGCGGTGCTGCGTAGGGCGTGGCGTCGAGCAGCATGTCAATGCCGTGGCCGGCCCGCTCCAGCGGCGCGCCGTGATGCGGTGTGCCCAGAAACACCACGTCATCCACCTGCTTGGGCCAGCTGTGGCGCGCAGCCGCGCCCTGGTGCAAGGCGCTGCGCGCCAGCAGGCCGCCCATGCTGTGGCACAGCAGGGCCACACGTTGCAAGGGGTGCGGCCAGGCTTGCAGCAGGGCTTGCATGAGCGCAGCAAACGCCGCGCCGTTGACATGCACTGGCAAGCCCGAGTTGTAGTGCAGGTACAGCGGTGTGTAACCCAGCGCATGCGCCAGCGCGGCGCCATGGTCGTGGCCTTCGCGGCGCCATTGCAAGTCATTCATGCACAGGCCGTGCAGCAGCACCAACACGCGGCCGCCTGAGTCAGGAAAGGCGGCTTGCAGTTCCTGCCTGTCCAAGGACATAACCCGTCCTTGGTGGCGCAGGGCCATCTCGATGGCCAAGGGGTTGTGGCTGCTGGCCAGATGGTCACCCAGCACCCCGCCCAGTGCCGCCAGTACCGCTTCACGTTCACGCGGCGACGCGCTGGTGGCGCCCGCGTCGCCCGCCAGCCAAGGCGTCAGCAGCGCGAGCAGACCGTCCACAGTACCGCCAACAAGCCGCGTCACACCACGCACACTGCGGTAGACCAGACCCGTGATGCCGCGCGTCTGGGTGGCCAGTGCGGTGCCCGGAACGCGGGCAATGCCGGCATGCATGGCTTCGACCAGCGCAGCCAAACCCAGGGTGGCCTCGGTGGCCAGGCGCGCGCTGCCACGCAGATCAGACACATTGCGCTGGCGCGTGGTGGGCATGCTTCAGTGTAGGCGCAGCGCGGCACGCAAATCTCGGCCCGCCTTGGGCCACCCCGGGCTGTCGCTTGCAAGGACCAGGTTCGCTCGACGGCGCAGGTGCAGCAGCACCATTTCCCGTGGACGCCAAGACCTGTTCTAATCTGCGCCCGCCATGGGCGTGAACAATTTGACACTTAAGTCGTGTCGGCAAACTTGACAGAATCAAGACTGGATACAGGTCGGAAACGCCGGACGCCAGAAGATGTCTTTGAAAACAAGGGCTTAAGCCAACATTGGATCGGGGGCACAGTTCCTGCTACGGAAGCCTCGAGACAGCCGTCCAGTCGGCCGCAACAGAAATCAACCCCCAAAGAGCAAAGGCCTGATCACCATGAAACTCCGCAAAGTGCTTGGCGCCGCCGCGATGGCGTTCGCTTCCCAGCTGGCGCTTGCCACGCCTTCCGTGTTTTTCCTGGTGAACGGCAATACGTTTTCGCAGCCGTTCAGCTTTACCAACCAGTCCAGCAACAACGAGCGCATCACCCGCTTCCAGTTGGACCTGGCCCCGGCGAACATGATCTTTGACACGTTGGATGACGGCCCACCCAACAACGGCACCAGTGGACTGGAATTGACGCCGCAGAACGGTACCGACGTAGCGACTGGTCTGCTCCCTGGTGGCAATCCAGCCGACGGTGCTTCGCTGCTGGATCTGCACTTCAACGACTTTGACGTGACGGAAACGTTCAGTTGGAAAATTGACGTTGACGGCGCCAGTGGCAGCCCCATCACGGTCTTCGGCGACCAACTCATCGGTGCGCTGGTGACCATCGACTTTGACAGCGGGGAGCAGTTGCGGGGCCGACTTGGCGTGACGCCGACCAACCTTGCTTGCATGGACGCGGTGGACACCAACGGCGCATTCCTCCGCGCTCGCGCCTGTTCGTACTTGGTGGCCTCTGGCGGCACCACGGGTGGTGTGCCTGAGCCCACTTCATTGGCCCTCGTCGGCCTTGCCTTGCTGGGCCTGGGCTTGGCCCGTCGCCGCCAGCACGCCTGATCTGCGCCTGACTCGCGTTTGCGCAAAATACACAAGCGGCCTTCGGGCCGCTTTTTTT
>JANNEX010000825.1:0-1685 GCA_031379155.1 Rubrivivax sp. | reverse complement strand
ATTGAAGACACGCAAAAAGTGGCCACCGTGCAGGCCACGGCCATGCAGGCTTTGGCGCGCCAACTGCATGAGGTGGTGCAGGCGCAGGCGGACATCAGAAACGAGGTCGGCGCGGGCCTGGCCGCCTTTGCCCACGTGGGGCAGGCCGTGCACGGGCTCAGCGTTGAAGTGGGCGGCATCGTCGATACGCTCAAGCAAGTCTCAGGCGCCGCACCACGGCGGCCATGGACGCTGCGCTCAAGCGCAAGGCATCGGTGTTGGGCATTTCAGAGCGGCTGATTCAAGCCGTGGCCGAGTCAGGCTTGCGCACCGAAGCCACACCCTTTATCAGGGCCGCGCAACAGGCGGCGGGCCAACTGGCCAGCCTGCTTGAAGGCGCGCTGCGCAGTGGTGCCATTGCCACTGTGGACTTGTTTGACGAGCACGACGAGCCCAGCCGCAGCCGCAACCCGGCGCAGGTGTCGACACGATTCACTCTGAACACCCACTCAGCTAAAAACCGGCTCAGGCCGGTTTTTTGTTGAGGGGCGGCGCTGCGCTGCATCAAGCCAGCAAGCCGCCACCGGGGCGCGATTGACGGGCATCAGGGCCCTGCGCGGAATACAGAACTTGGGGCGCCAGGCGCGGGATCAGCACGTCAATGGCGCGGTCCAGCGAAGCCGTGGCGCGTGCCAAGGCTTCGCGCTGCGCCGCCACCTGCCCGCTGGCCTGCGCCAGCCGTAAGCGCAGAGGCGCGGGCACGCCGCCATTGCGCGCGGCGCGACCAAAGTGGTCTACGGCCGCAGCCAGGGCCAGGTGCAGTTGTGAGGCTGCCTCGTCCACCGCTGTGCTGTCTTGTTGGTGCAGCGCCAGGCCCAGCGCGTGCAGTTGCTGTTCCACCGCCTGCAAAGGCTGCTCGAGTGCGGCAGCGCGCTGCAAGGCTTGGAGTTCAGACGCCGAATGCAGCATGTCAGCTCGGCTTGCGACCCAGCAGTTCTTGCGCGTTGACGATGAGCTTGTCGGCAATCGCATCGGCATTGATTTGGAATTTGCCGTCGCGGATGGCTTGCGCAATGCGCTCGACCTTGGCGGTGTCAAAGCTAGGGTCTGACGCCAGCCCAGACACCTGCCCCGACAAGAGCGATGCGGCCGGCGACAGCTCGACCTGCGCGCTGGCCTGGGCGGTGCCGGCAGCGGCTGGCGCAGCAGCGGGTGCTGCCTTTTTGTCAGAGGCCGCCGGTGTGGCCGCTGCGACAGGGGGTTTTGATTCGAGGGGACCGATCTTCATGGTTGACTCCTGTCAGGCGCACGCCAGGTGTGCAGACCCAACGACATGAACGCTGTATCGGATGAACGCGGGGCGGACTTTAGCCCGGCCTTGAACTTTTTCTTGCGGCCCCCGCAAATGAAGGGGTAGGGTGGCAGGCGCGTCACAGGCTCAGATCCACACGGCGCTGGCCCACGGGCAGGCCCACGACGACGCGGCCCGACTCGGTGCGCACACGTACGGGCTGTCCGTCAAGACCCGGGTTCATGGCCTGGCCTTGGGCACTGACGGCAAAACCTGAACCCTTGGCCACGATGTGTACCGTCTCGCCGGCCGCAAACCACTGCCTGGCCTTGAGGTCGGTGCTGCGCACGGCCTGGCCGGCCGCCAGGGGGCGCGCCAAGACACGCTCTTCGAGGCTCTGGGTGTGGGCGCTGGC
>JANNEX010000784.1:0-2079 GCA_031379155.1 Rubrivivax sp. | reverse complement strand
CAAGCCAAAGCAGCCGCAGCAAGCAGGGTGATGGGGAAGAGTTTCATGGTCTGTCTCCGTGGCGGTGAATGAAGGCGCTGGCAGCGTGGACGAGGGCTAAGGGTTGGTCGCGGTGCGGTGAATGCCCGCACTGCGCCAGTTCCAGCAATTGTGTGTGCGGCAAGCAGCGCTGGATGCCCCGTATTTGCTCCAGGGTGCCGTACTCGTCTTCCCTGCCTTGCACGGCCAGCAAAGGGGCTTGCAACTGGGCAATGTCGGCGCTGAGATTCCAATTGCGAAAAGCCGGGTGCAGCCAGACGCGGTTCCAGCCGTGGAAGGCCGAATCGGGGTCGTGGTGGTACTTCGCCAGCCCCGCTTTGAGCGTGCCGGTCTCATAGGCCTGACGTGCCGCTTCAATGCTGGCCAGCGAAATGTCTTCGACCATGATGTGCGGCGCCACCACGATGGCGCCTGCTACTTGCTGCGGGTAGCGCGCGGCGTGCAGCAGGGCTATGGAGCCGCCGTCGCTGTGGCCAAACAGCCAGTAGCGTGGCTGTACGCCCAGGGCTTGCAACAGCGCAGGCAAGACTTCAAACGCCTGGCGGTGCATGAAGTCAGCTGCCCAATGTTCATCCAGCGCACGCGGTGTGCTGCGGCCATAACCGGGGCGCGAATACACCAGGCCACGGCAGCCTGCGGCCAGACACAGTTGCTGCGGAAAGTCCTTCCACATGGCCAGCGAGCCCAGGCCTTCGTGCAAGAAGATGAGCAGCGGCGCACTCGCTTCATCCACACCCACCCAGGCGTGTTCGATGCGCACTGTGCGGCCGGCCCAATCGATGTTGACGAAGCCAGTCGTCATGCCAGCTTGTTTTCTCTTTCGCGCAGCTTGAAGCGCTGGATCTTGCCGGTGGCGGTCTTGGGCAACTCGGTCACAAACTCAATCAGGCGCGGATATTTGTAGGGCGCCAGTTTGTCCTTGACAAAGGCCTTCAGTTCCGCGTCGCTGACCGACGCGCCGGCCTTGAGCACGACGAAGGCTTTGGTCTTGGTCAAACCGTCGGCATCAGGCACGCCAATGACAGCGGCTTCCAGCACCGCCGCGTGCTGCACCAGCGTGGCCTCCACTTCGAAAGGGCTGACGTAGATGCCGCTGACCTTGAGCATGTCGTCGCTGCGGCCGCTGTAGGTGTAGCTGCCGTCGGCGTTTTTGACGTATTTGTCGCCGCTCTTCGTCCAGCCGCCTTGGAAGGTGTCGCGCGTTTTGGCGCGGTTGCCCCAGTACATCAGCGCTGCGCTGGGGCCTTGGATGAAGAGGTCGCCAGTTTCGCCATCTGGCACCGCCGCGCCGTCGTCACCGCGCAAGGCAATCTCATAGCCCGGCACGGGCCAGCCCGTGGTGCCGTAGCGCACCTGGCCGGGCGCGTTGGACAAGAAGATGTGCAGCATCTCGGTGCTGCCGATGCCGTCGATGATGTCGACGCCAAAGTGGCGCTGAAAGCGTTGGCCGATGTCGGCCGGCAAGGCTTCACCGGCTGATGAGGCCATGCGCAACGCCACATCACCGCGCGCGGGCAATTGCGGTGAAGCCAGCATGCCGGCGAATCCCGTGGGCGCGCCGAAAAAGACCGTGGGTTTAAGGCCGCCGACTTCGCCGCGCCAGCGCTTGAAGGTGGCGTCGGGCGTGGGCCGCTCGGCCATCAACAGCGTGGTGGCGCCCACGCTCATCGGGAAACTTAGGCCGTTGCCCAGGCCGTAGGCGAAGAAGAGTTTGGCAGCGCTGAAGCACACATCTTGCTCGGTTAGGCCCAGCACGGCTTTGCCATACAGCTCGCACGTCCAATAGGGGTTGGCGTGTGAATGCACGACTCCTTTGGGGCGGCCCGTGGAGCCGCTGCTGTAAAGCCAGAAGGCGGGATCATCGGCGTGCGTCTTGGCAGGCTTGGGCAGCGGCGTCTGCGCTTGCAAAAAGCTGTCGAAGTCCAGCTCACCCGCGTGCAGCGGCGCGACTGGGCGCGACACCACCACGGCGCCCGCTTCATGGTCGGCGCGCGCCATGGCCGCACTCAGTGCGGGCAGCAGCGCGCCCGACACCAGCAC
>JANNEX010000793.1:0-4485 GCA_031379155.1 Rubrivivax sp. | reverse complement strand
TCCATCGTCACTTGCAGCGGGTTGTCGTGGCCCCACAGGTTGATGCCCACGGTGTCGCCCACGCTGACGATGTCAACCCCGGCGCGGTCAAGGATCTGCGCCATCTGCCAGTCCCAGGCCACCACGCCAACGATCTTTTGGCCGCTGCGCTTCATCTGCTGCAAGGCTGCTACGGTGACGGGGTTGGACATCAAGGCTCCTGAATTGTGGCGTTAGGCCGCCAGTGCCAGCGTGTTGGCAGGGAACAAGTCTTCCAGCGCGGGCGCACGCTGCAAGATGCCCTGCTCCACAGCCGCACGCAGCGCTTCTTGCAGCGCGCCGCGGTTGGGCTCCAGGCCATAGGGCAGCGGGTCGGCGCCGGTGGCTTGCAAAACGCGGCGGTGGGTTTCGTCCACGGCAGTGGGCTGGGCGATGCCGCCGTTGCGCAGCTTCTCGACATACAAACGCTTGCTTTGCGCGAAGGCTTCAAACACGGCCGGGCCCAGGCCGGGATGCGCTTTGAGCACGTCGTCCTTGACGACCATGAGGTGGTTGATGGGGTAGTGGCCGCTACTGCGCAAAGCCTCGATGCCGACTTGCGCGGCCAGCGGGATCAAAGGCCGCACCTGGGGCGCGTCTATCTCCACGCCGATGGCGCCGGCCAGTTCGCCGCAGACCACCATGTCGGCCATCTTGCGGCCGGCTTCGATCGACTGCACATAGGCTGGCGGCCGGTACTGCGCCACATGTTCGTCGCCAGACAGCACCCACTCGATCTTGCTCAGGTCGACGCCGTACTGGTGCTGCAAGATGCTGCGCGCCCACAGGCCCGTGGTGACAGTCCAGCCCCGGTTGACACCGACACGGCGGCCTTCCAGGTCTTTGGGCGTTTTGATGCCGGCGTCGGCGTTGACAACGATGGCACCGTGGTGAAAAGCGCGCACCAAGAAGATGGGCAGCGCGGTGAACCTGACGCCATGCTCACGCGCGCAGACGTAGCTGGTCAGCGCCATCTCGCACACGTCGTACTCCAGGCCACGCACCATGCGCCGAAAGGCGTCGATGAGCAGCGGCACTTCTTCGAATTCAAGCTCGAAGCCCGCAGGCCGCACGCGGCCGTCTTTGAGCGCGGCGTTGTTGCCTTGCGTGCGCGTGACGGTCTTGAGTTTGATGGTCGGCATGTTGGGGTGGTGTCAGGCCAGCGGGCTCAACAGCAGTCGCAAGCCCAGTCCGGCGGCACGGCCAGCGCGTCTTTCATCCAGTAAGGCGGCAGGTCGTCGGCGTTGACTTCTTGCACCGGCTTGAAGACCTTGTAGTGATGGCGTTTGTCGGCCGCGCTCCAAAACGCGATCACCGTTTCCAGCGGCGGGCAGCCGGACAAGTTGCAGGCCAGTTCGCTGACCAGCACCGCCGTGTCTGCGCCCAAGCTGAAGCGCTCGCGCACCCAGCGCTGCACCTGGGCATAGGCAGCGTCTTGGGCGGGGTCGCTCTTGAAAGTGCCGAACATGGTTGCGGCGCGTGGCTGGCATGACGGGGCACACCGCCGTCACACCGAAGCGTGCGGCTTGCCGGGCTCGGCGCGCAGCGCCTCGCGCGCGGCTTCTTTGAAGGCCTGCTCGCGTGGCAGCACCACAGCGGCAGAGCGCACACGTTGGTGTTCTGGCGCGGTGCCGGGTGGCGCTTCGCCTTTTTCGGCCAGTGCCTTGGCGGCCTTCATCAAACGCTGGCGCATCATGATGATGCCGTTGTCGGTGCCGACCAGATTCTCACGCGTGCGGTCTTGAATGGCGCCCATGCTTTCTTGCAGCGACGCGTCTTGCATGGCAATGCCCTCGACGCCGCTGAAGCTGATGCCGGCCTTTTGCGCCGCGCGGTCCATCAGGTAATCGTTGCCTTTGTTTTGCAGCGGGATGAAAGTGCCGGGGATGTACTTCACATGGATGCCGTGGCCGTCTTGCATGGCCTGCACTTCGCCGGCAGTCAGCGCGCGTGTGGGGTGGTAGTCAAAGCTCCAGGCCCAGTGTGTGTGGTCGTCAATAGGCACCCAGAAATGGCCGTGCAGGGGGTGGTCACCACGCGGCGGCACCATGGTGAAGCAGGGCATGATCCAGGGCGTGATGCGCCAGTAGTAGTGGCCTTCTTCGGCGTTGCGCCGCGCGCCCACAAAGAGGCCGCCTTCGGCCTGCACGACATCAAACACCGGCTTCAAATCGCTCAGGTTGTACTGGTTGCCTTTGGCGCCTTTGAACAAGGGGTCGCGATTAAGCGCGCCGCTGTGCAAGAAGCTGACGTGGCTGCTGTCGATACCACCTTCCAGCGCTTGCAGCCAGTTGCAGTCTTGCAGGCGTTTGCTCATGAAACTTTGCGTTTGCGGCACGGTCGCAAATTCCCATTCGGGCAGTGGCGGCTGGTGCTCGGGTGCGCCCATGTAAATCCAGATCACACCGCCACGTTCGACCAAGACATAACTCTTGAGTTTGATGCGCTGGCAGTAGCCACTTTCCACCGGCTCTGAGGGCACTTCAGTGCACTGGCCGCGCACGTCGTACTTCCAGCCGTGATAGGGGCAGCGCAGGCCGCTGTCTTCATTGCGGCCGAACCACAGCGAGACGCCGCGGTGGGCGCAGAACTCGTCCATGGCGCCCAGGCGGCCTTGCGTGTCACGAAAACAAATCAGCTTCTCGGACAACAAGTGCAAGCGCACGGGCGCGCAGTCGGGCGCAGGCAACTCGCTGCTGAGCAAGGCCGGCAGCCAATAGCGGCGAAACAGCGCGCCCATGGGCGTGCCGGGGCCGGTTTGGGTGACCAGGTCGTTCTGTTCTTTCCTGAGCATGGCCGTGTGTGCTGCTGGGCTGCGGGTGGGCCGGATGGGCCGAGCGGAATGCCCGGTGAAAAAACTATCGTTCAATATAGAGGAACAGTGTTCCTTTATTCAAAACGACGATATCATCGCGCCGGTTTGATTGTCAATGGAGTGTGGGGCATGTCCGCAGCTTGTCAGCACCTGGCCTTGTGCCGGCGCGACGCGGTTGAAACGGGCCACGTGATACGCATCGAAAAGGGTGCGTTGACGCTGGCGGTGTTCAACCTGGAGGGTGAGTTTTTTGTCACCGACGACGCCTGCACACACGGGCCCGGCTCGCTGTCTGAAGGCTTCATTGAAGGCGACGTGGTGGAGTGCGACTTTCACAATGGCGCCTTCAACATCCGCACTGGCGAAGTCGTGACACCGCCTTGCATGATTCCGGTCAAGACTTACCGCACGCTGATCGACGCCGAAGGCAACGTCGCCATCGAAGTCTGAGCGCCGGCTCACTTGGGCGACGCGGTCAGCGACTTCACGGCCGGCGTCCAGCGTGCGATTTCACTGGCCACAAACGCGGTGAAGGCGGCGGCATCCAGGTCAGCGGTTTCCATGCTTTCGGCCAGCAGCGCTTTGGCCACCGCCGGGGTCTGCAAACCGCGGCGCACTTCGGCGTTGATCTTGGCCACCAGGCTGCTTGACATGCCGGCCGGGCCCGAGAGCGAAAACCAGGTTGTGCCGGTCAGGCCCGGGTAGCCCAGCTCGGCCAGCGTGGGCACGTTGGGATAAGCCGCCACACGCTGGCCTGAGGACACCGCCAACAAACGCAAACGCCCGCTATCGACATGCGCGTTGGATGAGCTCAACGTCATGAAGGCCGCAGGGATCTGGTTGCCCAGCAAATCAGCCACTGCCGGGCCCGCGCCCTTGTAGCTGATGTGCACCATGTTCAGTTTGTTGGCCTGGCGGAAAAGTTCACCCGCCAGGTGGCCGTGCGTGCCTTGCCCGGGCGAGCCCCAGCTGAGGCCCTTGGGGTTGGCCTGCACGTGGGCGATGAAGCTCTTCACGTCTTTGATGGGCTGCTCAGCGTTGACCACAAAACCCAGCGGCGGGCCAGCCAGCAGCGCGATGTGGCTAAAGTCTTTCATGGGGTCAAAACTGTTGGGCGATTCGACCGGCGCGATGACATGCGAGCCTATGCTCGAGACCACCAGCGTGTAGCCATCAGGCGCCGCCTTGGCGACTTCGCGCGAGCCTATGAGACCGCCCGCGCCGGCCTTGTTTTCGACCACCACGGTTTGTTTGAAGGCCTCTTGCAAGTGGCGCGCGATCAGCCGGCCCAGGGTGTCAGAGCTGCCGCCCGGCGCGTAGGGTACGACGATGCGGATGGGCTTGCTGGGGTAGTCAGCCTGGGCCAGCGAAAGACCAGGCAAGATGGCCGTTAGCCCAAGGCATAGGCCTAGCCACAGTCTTCGGTGGCGCGACAGCAAGGAGGGAAATTTATCTAGGTTCATGGATGTTTTGGATTCAGGCGGTGATGGCTGGCGCTTGCAGCGCAGCCAGCAAACGCTCGGGGGTGAAAGGCACACGGCGCAAGCGCCTGCCCGTGGCGTCAAACAAGGCGTTGGCCAGCGCGGCGGCCACCGGGCGTGTGCTGGGCTCACCAGCGCCGTAGCTGCGGCTGCCGCTGTTGCCCACCAGCA
>JANNEX010000765.1:0-2836 GCA_031379155.1 Rubrivivax sp. | reverse complement strand
GCCATGCCGCCAAACCTGCCATTCGCACCTGCCAAGGACAAACACTTGTTCTTCGCCAACCGCGGCCTGGAACCCGTGTACGAACCCTTGCGTGTACTGCACCAGTTTGCCGCCCTGGCCGGTGAACGCGGCCGCCTGGTGGTGGCCAACACGGGGTCTATGCGGGGCACCTTGCAAGCCGAAGTCCAGACCCTGGGCTTGCAGCGCCAGGTGCAGTTTGTCGGCAGGCTGGATGCTGCCGCTCAAGATGCCTGTTATGCCCAGGCGCGCTGGTACCTGAGCCTGCCACGCAGCGATTCAGTGTCGGTGTCGGTGCTGGAAGCCATGGCGCATGGCTGCGTGCCGCTGCTCAGCGACTTGCCGGCCAACCGGGAACTGGTGCAAGACGGGCACAACGGCCTCATCGTGCCCGCAGGTGGCCTGCTGGCGCGCGCAGCGCTGGACAAGTTTGCGCCCTTGGCGGATGCGGCTGCTGAACACAACAGGCGGTGGGTGCAGCAGCACGCCTTGTTCGCACCCAGCGTGGCCGCCTTTGTGGCGCGCTTGCAGGCGCTGGCATGAACATCGTCACCCTCAACCACTACGCCGGCAGCCCGGCGCTGGGCATGGAGTTCCGCCCCTACTACCTGGCGCGTGAATGGGTGCGCGCCGGCCACCGCGTGCAGATGCTGGCGGCTGACTTTTCGCATGTGCGCGCCGCTCAGCCGCTGGCCGGCGACGAGAGCGTCGATGGCATTGCCTACCGCTGGTACGCCACACCGCGCTACCAGGGCAACGGCCTGGGCCGCGCGAAAAACATCGCTGCGTTCTTGCATGCGGTGTGGGCCGACACGCCGCGCATCGTGGCTGACTTTAAGCCCGACGTGGTGATCGCGTCCAGCACCTACCCCATGGACATCTGGGTGGCGCGCCGCCTGGCCCGTCGCGCCAGGGCCAAGCTGGTGTTTGAGGTGCACGACCTGTGGCCGCTGAGCCCGATTGAGCTGTCGGGCAT
The DNA here is from genome assembly GCA_031379155.1 of Rubrivivax sp. Taxonomy (GTDB): domain Bacteria; phylum Pseudomonadota; class Gammaproteobacteria; order Burkholderiales; family Burkholderiaceae_C; genus Rubrivivax. The sequence continues at coordinate 1,842 of JANNEX010000765.1, read as the reverse complement.
GTCGCCCTGGCATCCCTTTGCGCTGCTGTGCCAGGCCGCTGAAGACGCCGCCTACCGTGACGCCGATGTCGTCATCAGCATGCTGCCCAAGGTGCACAGTCACATGGCGTCGCGTGGCCTGGATCTGAGCAAGCTGCACATCGTGCCCAATGGCATTGCGCTGGACGAATGGCAGGGTGAGGCGCCGCCCTTGCGTGAAGACGTGGCCTTGGCGCTGGCTGCCGCGCGTGCGGCGGGGCGCATGGTGGTGGGCTACGCAGGATCGATGGGCCTGCCCAATGCGCTGGATACGCTACTGGACGCTGTCGCTCAACTCAAGCGTCAGGCATTGCAGTTTGTGCTGGTGGGCAGCGGCCATGAACAGGCGCGGCTGGCGCTGCGCGTTGCCGCTGAAGGCTTGTCCAACGTGCAGCTGCTGGCGCCCATCCCCAAAACCCAGGTGCCCAGCTTCCTGGCCGGCGTGGACATTGCCTACATCGGCTGGCAGCGTGTGCCCATCTACCGCTTTGGCATCGCGCCCAACAAGCTCATGGACTACATGATGGCGCGCTGCGCGGTGCTGCATGCGGTGCAGGCCGGCAACGACCCTGTCGCTGAAGCGGGTGCGGGCATTACCGTGGCGCCAGAGTCGCCCAATGCCGTGGCGCAAGGCCTGCTCGAGCTGGCGGCCATGAGCGCCGCACAGCGCCAGGCCATGGGCGAACGCGGCCGTGCCTTTGTGCTGGCCCATCACACCTACCCGGTGCTGGCGCAGCGCTTTTTGGACGCGCTGGCATGAACGAAGAAACCCGCGCTGTGGCGCAGCGCTACGCACGCCGCAACGACGCTGACCGCTACAGCCTGCTGCGCCCCGAGGTCTGGCAGATGCTGCAAGAGCGCCAGCGCGTGCTGCTGCAAATGCTGGTGCAGCAGGGCTGCATCGACCTGGCAGCGCTGCGTCTGACTGAGGTGGGTTGTGGCACGGGTGGCAACCTGCTGGAGCTGCTGCGCCTGGGTTTTTTGCCGCAACACTTGCAGGGCTTGGAGTTGTTGCCGCAGCGTTTTGAGCAGGCACGGGCCGTCTTGCCACCCTCCGTGGTGTTGCAGTTGGGCGACGCGACACAAGCCCACATCGCACAAGCCAGCCAGGATTTGCTGTTCGTGTCCACGGTGTTTTCTTCGCTGCTGGACGACGCTTTCCAGCAGCAGTTGGCGCAGACCATGTGGCGCTGGCTCAAGCCTGGCGGCGCCGTCATCTGGTACGACTTCACCGTCAACAACCCGCGCAATGCCGATGTGCGCGGTGTGCCGCTGAAGCGTTTGCGTGCGCTGTTCCCGCAGGCTCAAATCAGCCACCGCCGTGTCACGCTGGCGCCGCCACTGGCGCGTGCGCTGTGCCGGCTGCACCCTTCGCTGTACGGCGTTTTCAACAGCCTGCCGCTGCTGCGCACCCATGTGCTGGCCTGGCTGCACAAACCGCTGGCCGGATAATTGCGGTATGACCGAGTCCAAGCTTGCCTTCTTGCCGTTTGCGCTGCCCGACATCGGCGAAGAAGAAATCGCCGAGGTGGTGGACACGCTGAAGTCCTGCTGGGTCACCACCGGCCCCAAGGCGCGGCGCTTTGAGGCCGACTTCAGCGTTTTCCTGGGCGACGAAACGCTGCACTCCATCGCCGTCAACTCTGCCACCGCAGGCCTGCACTTGGCGCTGGAAGCGCTGGGCATAGGGCCGGGTGACGAGGTCATCACCACCACCCACACCTTCACGGCTACCGCTGAAGTCGTGCGTTATCTGGGTGCCGATGTGAAGCTGGTGGACATAGCCCCGGCCACGCTCAACATCAGTGTGGCCGCCGTGCAAGC
>JANNEX010000755.1:0-5681 GCA_031379155.1 Rubrivivax sp. | reverse complement strand
AGCTGGGACGTGGGCGCGGGCGACGTGCTGCGCCCACCCAAGGGCGTCACGCATGTGGTGCTGGACACGCCCGCTGGGCTGCACGACAAGCGCCTGGACGCGGTGATGAAAATTGCTGACCGCTTGCTCATCCCATTGCAGCCCAGCCTGTTCGACATCCAGGCCACGCACGCCTTTGTGCAAGAGCTGCGCGCCCACCGCCGGGGTGCTGAAGTCAAGCTGGGCCTGGTGGGCATGCGCGTGCGCGAGAACACACGCGCCAATGAACATCTGCACAGCTACCTGGCGACCTTGCCTGTGCCCGTGGTGGCCTGGCTGCGTGACACGCAAAACTACGTGCAACTGGCGGCGCACGGACTGACGCTGTGGGACGTGGCGCCCAGCCGAGTCGAGCGTGACTTGGAGCAGTGGGCGCCGCTGCAAGCTTGGATCAAGGGCTAGCTGGATCAAAGGCTAAGCAAACATGCACCGCTACCCCCATCTGGCCGACCTGGCCGCCCTGGTTGGCCAGAGTCTTGGCCACAGCGAATGGCTGCTCATGGAGCAGTCGCGCATCGACCAGTTTGCGCAAGCCACCAGCGACCATCAGTGGATACACGTCGACCCCGAACGTGCGGCGGCCGGGCCTTTTGGCGCGCCCATCGCACACGGTTTTCTCACCCTCAGCCTGCTGCCCATGATGTTCGAAACCGGCTTTGGCGTGGACGACGTGCGCATGGGCGTCAACTACGGTTTGAACCGCGTGCGCTTTGTCAGCCCCGTGCGTGTGGGCAGCCGCTTGCGAGGGCACTTCAAGCTGCTGAGCTATGAGCCGCTGGAAGGCGGCGCACAACTCACGGTGGAATGCACCATAGAACTGGAAGGCTCGAGCAAGCCCGCGTGCGTGGCCGAAACGGTGTCGCGCCGCTACGTTTGAAGCCACTCGCCTTACCCCCAAATGTGGGCCCGGCCGGGGCTTTGACGCTGGCCGACAATGCGCCCGAAGTCGGCACCTGAACAGCGCAAGCGGAGGACACATGAAGGTACTGCTGGTTGACGACCACCCGCTGGTGCTGTCGGCGTTGCAAGCCGTCATACAAAGCATAGGCAGCGACACCACCGTGGTGGGCGTGGACAGCGCCGCCGCCGCGCGTGCCACGCTGCAAGCCGATGCCGACTTTGACCTCGTGCTGCTGGACCTGGCGCTGGGTGACGCTGACGGTTTTGACGTGCTGGTGGAATTCCGCGCCGCCTACCCCGCCGTGCCCGTGGTGGTGGTCTCGGCCTCTGACCGCACCAGCGATGTCATCCGCGCCATCGACAGTGGTGCCATGGGTTTTGTGCCCAAGAAGTCCAGCCACGGTGAGCTGCACGCGGCGCTGGAAATGGTCATGACGGGCTCGATGTACGTGCCTCGCCATATGCTGGGGCTGGAGTTTGGCCGTGGCGGTGTGGCTGGCGTGGGCGGCGACACCGTGCCCGGCGTCATGCGCCCCCTGGGTGAGCCCGCGCTGGGCAGCGCCGCGCAGCCCGAGCCGCATCAAAAGCTGATGAGCTTCAAGGACGTGGGCCTGACGCCGCGCCAGTCTGAAGTGCTGTCGCTGCTGCTGCAAGGCCTGCCCAACAAGCTCATCGCTCGCCAACTCAACCTGAGCGTCGAAACCGTCAAAGACCACGTCGCGGCCGTGCTGCGCGCTTTGGGCGTTAGCTCGCGCACCCAGGCGGTGTTGGCGGTGAGTCAGATGACGCAGGGGCAGGGCGGATTTTCCTGGCGCCCGCCGGCGCGTTGAAGGGGGCTGGCCATGTCGGCTGAAGCCTTGGCGCCAGCGGCCGCCGTGACCGCGCCGGCGCAGCCTGCGGCAGTGCCTGGTGTGGTGCCTGCTGTCGTGCCTGCTGTCGCAAACGCGCGCCCCAACTCGGGTGTCGACCACCTGCTGGCGCTGTATGTGCAAACGCCAGCCACGCTCACCGGCAATCTGTTTGGCATGGTGCTGGTAGGCGCTTTTTACTGGCCGCTGGCCGAAGGCTGGCGTCTGATCGGCTGGCTCAGCGTCATCACCGCTTTGTGGCTGGTGCGGCTGGGCCACTACCTGCGTTTTCGCCGTCAGCGCAACACAGGTCTGGAAGCACTGCGCGTGTGGCGGCGCAGCTGGATGGCTTTGGTGCTCTGCCAAGGCGCCATGTGGGGCCTGGCGGCCTGGCTGTTTTGGGACTTGGGCTCGCCCTTTCACAAAGTGGCGCTGCTGCTCATTGTCTTCACCTACTGCCTGGCCTCGGTGCAACTGCTGGCCACCCAGAGCACGGTGTTTCTGGTCTTCATCAGCCTGGTGCTCACGCCCACCATCGTGCGTGTGGCCAGTGACACGCAGCAGCCTTTTCACTTGCAATTGGCGGTGGTGCTAACGCTCATGTTCTGCATCACCGTGCTCATGGCGCGAACCTACAGCAGCGCCTTGGGCCAGGCCATTGCGCTAAAGAGCCGTACCGATGAGCTGGCGCACAAGCTGCGCACCGAAAAAGTGGTGGCCGAAGAAGCGCGCCGTGCCGCCGAAGCCGCCAACCGCGCCAAGACGCAGTTCTTTGCCGCCGCCAGCCACGACCTGCGCCAGCCGCTGCACGCCATGGGCCTGTTTGCCGAAGCCTTGCGCCAACGCAGCCACGACCCCGAAGTGGCGTCGCTGGTCAACAGCATCAATGAATCGGTCGATGCGCTGGAAGGCCTGTTCAGCGAGTTGCTGGACATCACGCGCATCGACACTGGCGGCGTCGATGTCAACCCCGCGCCGGTGCGACTGCGCGATGTGTTTGCGCGCTTGCGCCTGCACTTCGAGCCGACGGCGTTTGAAAAAGGCTTGATGCTGTCCTTCCACGGCGAGCAACGCATCGCCCACACCGACCCCGTGCTGCTTGAGCGTGTGCTGCGCAATCTGGTCAGCAACGCCATTCGCTACAGCGACGACGGTGGTGTGCTGGTGAGTTGCCGGCCGCGCAACGGCAAGCTGCTGGTGCAGGTGTGGGATAGCGGCATCGGCATCAGCGACGCCAACCTGCCGCGGGTCTTTGATGAATTTTTCCAGGTACAAAGCAACCGGCCGCTGGAAGCCCATCACCGCAAAGGCCTGGGGCTGGGCCTGGCCATCGTCAAGCGCCTGTCCGCCTTGATGGACGCACCGATTTCAGTGCGTTCACGCGCCGGCCACGGAACCGTGTTTTCACTGGAAGTGCCGGTGGGCAAAGCGCCGCGTCCGGTGGAAGCGGCCAGCGTGGCCTCAGCCAAAGCGGCGCTGGGTCTGACGCTGCAAGGCCGCCTCATCGTCGTGGTGGAAGACGAGATGGCGGTGCGCGAAGGCCTGGCCGTGCTGCTCAAGGCCTGGGGTGCGGCGGTGCTGCCTTTTGACACCGTGGCCGCCGTGCAGGAATGGTTGGCGCAGTCACCGCCAGAAGCGCCCGACCTGTTGCTGGTGGACTACCGGCTGCCGCAGGGCCGCACCGGCATTGACGCACTGGGCCATATCCGCGCGCACTGGCCCGCGCACAAGCTGCCGGCCATCGTCATCACCGGCAGCAGCCTGGGCGGCCACGAAGACGAAGCCGTGACGCACGACTACCACCTGCTGATCAAACCCGTGCTGCCCAACAAGCTGCGCGCCATGATTGCGTTCAAGCTGGGGGTGCGTTGATCCTGCGTGGATTCTGTGTTTCTCTGCGCTGACTTTAAGCGTTAGCCCTTGGCCGGGTGCCCCGGTCTTTCCATGGGCCGGCGCAGTTTGGCCAGCAATTCCGGCAGCGCGTGCTGGCCTGCTTCATAGCCCAGCTGAATCATCTCGCGCCGTGCATTGAAGTCGCTGCTGGCATAGCGCGAGGTGTCGGGCCTGATCACCACGTCAGCGCTTTGTGCCTCTTGGTCGGCCAGCGCACGGCCCATGATCTCAAAGCTTTGCAAGATGACCTCGTACATGCCCGCCAGGCTGGCGCGGTGGGGCTTGGTGCCCACGTCCACGGCAATCACCAGGTCGCAGCCCAGCAGCCTGGCGCTGCGCACGGGCAGGGGCGACACCAGGCCGCCGTCGACCAATTCACGCCCCGCCACTTCGCGCGGTACAAACACGCCCGGGATACTGCACGACGCACGCACCGCGTCGGCTACCGCGCCGGTGCGCAGCAGCACCAACTCGCCGGTGTGCAAGTCAGTGGCGGCGGCGGCGTAGCGCAGGCGCAGGTCTTCGATGCGCGCGCCCTTGAGCGCGTCGTTGACAAAGCGCGACAGTGAATCGCCCACCAGCATGCCGCGGCGGTTGGTCTGCGCCAGGTCGGTCAGATCGACCTCGCGCGTGCGCAGCGCGACTTCTTCAATCTGCCAAGGGCTCAGGCCAGCCGCATAAAAGGCGCCTATGAGCGCGCCAGCACTGGTGCCCACCACCACCTCGGGCTTGATGCCGGCCTGGTCGAGCGACTTGAGCACGCCGATGTGCGCGAATCCGCGTGCCGAGCCGCCGCCCAAGGCCAGGCCCACACGCAGTGGGCGGGCGCCGCCGTAGCGCGGCGCGGCGGGCTCGGACGCGGACTTGCCCGCAGGAGGCAGTGTCTTGCCGGCCGCCGCAGTGGCCGGGATGGCCGGGATGGCCGAGGGCGCAGCCTGCGCCAGCCAAGGCGCGGCCAGGCCGCCGATGAGGCCGCTGCCCAGCAACAGCCGGGCAGCGTCGCGGCGCGAGCTCACTGGTGTGCCTTCGTGCTGCGCACTCCGGTATTCGCCCTTGGGGCGGCCCGGCGAGCTCATGACTTGCTGCCCTCCACGGGCTTGACGGCGCCGCTTTCGATGAGGCCCTTCAAACGCGCCCATGCCGATTCGAACGATCCTGCAGGCTCGCCCGCCGTGATGGTTTCGACTTTTTCGTCGAGGACGAGAATTTCCACGCGCCGGTTCAGGCGCTTGCCTTCGTCGGTGGCGTTGGACGCCACCGGGCGGTTGAAAGAAAAGCCTGCGGTGTCCACGCGCGCCCCTTGCAGGCCACGCTGTTGCAAGGCACCCGCCACGGCCGTGGCGCGCGCTTTGGACAGGGCTTCGTTGAGCGCAGCCGTGCCGTCTGCGTCGGTGTGGCCTTCAACGGTCACACGCTTGTCGGTTTTGCTGGTCAACAAGCGTGCTACGCGGTCCAGGTAGGGGCCGGCTTCGCTGCTGTTGAAGCTGGACTTGCCGACCTCGAACAGCACCACGCTGGGCAGCACAATTTGCACGCCGCGCGGGGTTTGTTCGATTTGCAAAATGGGGCCGCGGCTGGTCGGGCTTTCTATGGGTTTGGGTGGCGCCGGTGGCGGTGGCGAAGCGCAGGCGGCCAACAACAGCGCTGCGCACAGGCCCGCGCTAAAGAAGCCAGCGCGGCGCGCCAGGCTAGAAGGTTGAGCATTCATGGGGTCGCCGCTCCGGGACAGGGCCAGTGGGAAGCTCTTGGTCCCAACCCACCGGCTGGAACGCCAAAAGCAATGGCGAAATCCTAGGTGCCGCGCCCGCCAAGCAGCCTGTCACTAAGTGGGCAGTTTCATAAATACGGCCACGTATATTCTTGATAAGTTTGGCCGCGTATGGCATCGTGATGCAATCCTTCGACCGGGGGTTGCGCATGCCGAGGAAGAGCCCGTTCCGTATCGAGCTGTCTGTAGACGAGTCCGCCGAGTTGAATCGACGTGCCGCCAGGTATACGTTG
>JANNEX010000741.1:0-1617 GCA_031379155.1 Rubrivivax sp. | reverse complement strand
CAGGCGCCGCTGGTGCTGACCTTTTGTGCCGACAGTTTTCGCACGCGCCAGTGGCTGGCCCAGCGCGGTGCGCGGCTGAATTTTGGCAACCTCATCAGCTGGCACGTGGCTTCTTTTGACGCCATCATCCTGGCGCAGACCACGGCGCTGGCACTGCAAAGCCACGGCCTGGGCATTTGCTACATGGGCACCACGCTGCACAGCATGGGTGAGTTGGCTGAGTATTTGCAGTGTCCCGACCACTGCCTGCCGGTGACCAGCATGGTGGTGGGCTGGCCTGACGAAGCACCGGCGCAGCGCGACCGTTTGCCGCCTGATGCCTGGATCCACGAAGAAACTTATCAACGCCCGACTGAAGAAGACATCAACCGCTGTTTTGAGTCGCGTGAAGTCAAAGGCTGGCAGCGTTACCGCAGCATGGGCCAGCACATGGTGGACAAGATGGCCGAGCTGGGCATCACGTCTTTGGCGCAGTACTACACCAGCGACATGAAGTACGCGCCGCAGGTGTTTGAGCGCGATTCGAAGAAGCTGCGTGAGCTGATGCAAGCGCGCGGCTTCATGCCTTGATACATGCCCTGATTCATGCCTTGACCCGTGCCCTCAAGCCGCATTAAAAGGCCAGCGACGCAGTGGCCATGGGCCCGTGGATGGTGGCGTTCAAGCTCAGGCTGGCGCAGCAGCCAACCACCGTAAACACCTCGTCCAGCTTGTAGCGCGTGACGCGGTAGCCCAGGCCCAAGACCATGAAACGCAGCGGCTGCCACTGCCCGCCGGCAGTCAATTGAAAGCTGCCGCCCTTGCCCAGGGTGGCGCGGCCTTGCACGCGCCAGCCGTCATTCAGCGCATGTTGGCCGACCACACCCAGCAGCGGCACAGGTGCTGCGTCGCCCGTGTTGGTGCTGACGGCAAAGCTGGCCAGCGGTGGCTGCCCTGGCGCACCCTGGATTTGTTGGGTGCCTTGCAGGCGCCTCTCGGTAGTGATCCATTCGCCGCCCAGCAGCAGTGTCACCTCGTCGCTGTCAGTCAGCAGGGGTGACCAGCCGCCGTTGACGGTCAGTACCTTGAGCTCAAAGCTCGAATCAAGCCGGGTGCCGGCAGCAAAGGTGGTGCCATCCACCTTCAGCGCCTGGCTCAGAAGGGTGCTGCCACTGCGCTGCGAATCGCTGCGTTCAATTTCGATGCGCCAGCGCTGGCCAATGCGCCGGCCAAAGGCCAGGCCGGGCAGCAGCTTGCGGCGCTGCACACCCAGTTCAGATTCGGCTTGCAGGGCCGGGCCACTGTGGCTGCCCAAAACGCCGTCGCTGCGCCACTGGCTGCGCCAGGTGGCAGCCACACCTTGCACGGTGAACCAGGTGCGTGCATCGCCCAGCGTGGCCGGCTCTTGTGCGGTGGCCTGCAGCGGCAGCCACAACAGCGGCCACAACATCAAACCAACCAGGCTAGCGCCCAAGTTGTGCAGAGTTTTGTGTCTCATGCCTGGCAGTGTAGGCCTGTCATTCGTGCGCAACATCCCCAAGAAAGTGGCTGACAGCACAGGCCCGGTTTAGCATGGCGCATGGCCCAAGACTCCAACAGCATCAGCAGCCTGCGCCACATCCTCAAGAGCTGCCACAC
>JANNEX010000654.1:0-2208 GCA_031379155.1 Rubrivivax sp. | reverse complement strand
CCAGCCGCCGCCGTGGAAGTACACCAACACGGGCTTGATGCCTTTGCCCAGCGGGCGATACAGGCGCAGTGGCACACCGCCGTCGGTGGCCAGGTTTTGCACCTCGCCCACGGGTGCGGGTTCGGGCTGGGTAAAGCTGCGGCGATCGCGGTAAGCGCGGCGCGCTTCCACGGGTGTGAGCGTGTGCACGGGCGGCACCTGGCGTTCTTTCATCAGCGCGATCAGGGCGGCGGCTTGGGGGTCGAGCATGCGATGTGTTCCTGCGAATGTTCAGGCGCACAGTATGGCAAGCTGCGGGCATGGTTGCTGCTGCCGCTCGCCCTTTCTTGCTTCGACCGCTGCGTCCCGGCGACCTGGGCTGGGTCATCAGCCGACACGGCGCGCTGTACGCGCAGGAATACGGCTGGAACATGGATTTCGAAGCTCTGGTGGCACGCATCGCGGCCGACTACCTGGACCACTTGGACGCACAGCGTGAAAACGCCTGGGTGGCTGAGCAAGATGGCCGCGCGGCGGGCTGTGTATTTGTGGTGCAGGCACGTTGCGAGGCCACAGGCCAGAGCGACCCCGGCGTGGCGCAGTTGCGCATGCTGCTGGTGGAGCCCTGGGCACGTGGCCACGGCCTGGGCAAAAGGCTGACCGCCGAATGTGAGGCCTTTGCCATCGCCGCCAGCTACACGCGCATGCGCCTGTGGACCAACAGCCTGCTGCTGGCGGCGCGCACCATTTACACGGCTGCCGGCTACCAGCTGGTGGCCAGCGAACCGCACCGCAGCTTTGGCCATGACCTGGTGGGCGAGGTGTGGGAAAAAGACTTGCCGCGCATAACCCACGAATGATGCGCAATGCCGCCACCGTTGACGCCTGCGCTTGTGGCAGCGGCCTGAACTACGCCGCCTGCTGCGGGCGCTGGCATGCCGGCCCTGAACATCTGCATGCACCCACCGCCGAGGCTTTGATGCGCAGCCGCTACAGCGCTTACGTGCTGGGGCTGGGCGATTATTTGCAAGACACGTGGCACGCCAGCACGCGGCCTGCGCAAGCGCCCAGCTTTGAGCCTGCCGTGCAGTGGCTGGGCCTGGAGGTGAAGTGCCACACCATCACCGACGACACGCACGCCGAAGTCGAATTAGTGGCGCGCAGCAAGCTCGGCGGCCGTGCCCAGCGTCTGCACGAACGCAGCCGCTTTGTGCGTGAAGCTGGGCGCTGGTTTTATGCCGACGGCGAAACGCCGCCGCGCTGACCTGCAGCTTTCACTTCGGTGGTCGGCCTCATCGGCGTGACTCGCGACAAACAGCACTGGACGGCGCTGACCAAAGGCGCAATCGCCGACTCAGGAAACGGCGACACGCTGCTGACATTCACCTCGCACAAGACATAACGGTCATCTTCCACGCTCTCTTTGGCGCCGCGCATGAAGTCGCAGTCCCACAGCAGGGGCAGTTGATCTTGCGGCACACCCAAGCGCTGGCGCAGCACCTCGATCCAGCCGCCTTCGAGCTTTTGGCGCAGGCGCTGGCAGCCCGCGTGGTCGGCGCCGTGGTACAGGCGCGGGCCGGGTGTGGGCGCGGCCTGCCCCGGTTGCGCCGGGAACAGGGCATTCACGGCTTGCAGGCCAAAACCGGCTACACGATCCTGCACCAGATAGGCACGCACCATGCCTTCGTTCAAGCGCGGCTGCCAGGCCTGGTCGACCATGTGACCGCCGCCCGCGAAGTAAGGCGCCATGCGCTCCAGCAAGGCCGGCAGCGACAGCGTCTCTTCTTCGCTGCCACGTTGGGCGTGGCGCACCCGCACTCTGCCCGCATCCATTGACTCCACCCGCCACACGCCAATGCCGCTATGGCCCCGATGCTGCTTGAGCACCCGCACGCCGCCAAGCAAGCGCTGCGGCAACTCGGCCGCCAATTGCTGCAAGCTGTCCACACGCCTGGTGTCGCTGCCAAAAGGCAAGTCGCGCGTCTCGACCAACACGTCCTTGGTGCCCAGGCGCAAGATGGTGTCGGGGTGGGTGCTGACCCGCACGCCAGCATCGGCGACACGGCGCAGCAGGGCATCCAACTCGTCGCGGCGCCGTCCGCCTTCAATGGGGTTGCACCACACCAGCACAGCCTGCACTTCGCGCAGTTGTGCTTCCACTTCTGCCGCGAAGTCGTCGTGATAGACGGCGGGTTCTGCCGCCAGCCCGGCCGCTGCGAAGGCGTCGAA
>JANNEX010000041.1:0-3065 GCA_031379155.1 Rubrivivax sp. | reverse complement strand
AAGGGTGCCAGGTCATACAGGCCCTGCTGGGCCTGCGCGGCGTCGGCATCGGCCCAGCGCGACAGGCCCATGCCGGCCACGGACGCGGCGCCCAGCATCTGGGTGAATTCACGCTTGGTTATATTCATGGTTCACGATTTCCGGATAAGGTCAGCCAGATCAGAACTGCATCATGGCTGCTTGGCGCCATCGGCCAACCACTGTGCGATGGCCTTGGCGTCAGCCTCGCCCAGCGCCTGCGCCGGCATGGTTATGGTGCCCCAGACGCCTGCACTGCCGGCCCTGATCTTGCCTGCCAAGTAGGCAGTGGCATCGGCGCGATCGGCGTACTTTTTCGCAATCTCATGAAAGCCCGGCCCGACGATTTTGTTGGCCACGCCGTGGCAAGCCGTGCAGGCGTGTTTGCGCGCCAGGGCAATGATGGCTGCGCTGCCACCCGTGCCTGGTTTGGCCGCCGTTGCAGACGATGGCAAAGCAGCACGCGCTGGCTTGCTGGTGTCTGCACCGCGCTGGGCGCCAACGGTGCGGTTCTGCTCGGCCAGATTGCCGTGTGCGTCGCGCGCAAAGTCGGGCAGGAACGAGGCCAGTTTGGGCTCGCCAGTGCAGTCGCTCATGCAAGCGGTGGCCATGACATCGGGCTTGCGTTTGGCCGCTGCGGTGCCGGGCCAAACGCCGGGCCACAAGCCATGCTCGGTGGTCTTGCCGTTGCGGTTGGGCAGCAGGGCTTGCGCCTGCGCCATGTTCTGGTCTGACAGCGTGAAGTTGTCGGGCAGCACTTCAGCCAGGTTCAGGATGTAGGCCGTGACGGCGTACACCTCTTCCGTGGACAAAGATTTGGGCGCATTCCAGGGCATGGCACGGTTGATGTAGTCCCACAGCGTCGACAAGTTCGAGACCTTCATCAGGGTGGTGCGGCCTGGATAACTGCCGTCATTGAGCCGTGCGACCCGCCCCGTTTTGATGTCGTCTTTGGTGGTGCCGCCCACCATGGGGCTGAAGACCTCGTTGCTTTCGCCAAAGATGCCGTGGCAAGAAGCGCATTTCGACTCCCACACCTCCATGCCTTTGGCCACCGTACCAGCGCCTTTGGGCAGGCCCTTGAAGTCGGGCCGCACATCGATGTCCCAGGCCGCAATCTCTTTGGCGGTGGCAGCGCGCCCCACGCCCGGGTTGAGGCTGGGCTGGGCATGCGCCACGCTGCTCAGCACGAGCAGCAGCACGGCTATGGGCGTGGCCACAACGTGCTCAAGCCAGCTGGACATTCTTCACCTCACCGCTGTCCTGCACCAGCCAGGTCTGGATGGCGTTGTTGTGATAAATCGAGCGGCTGCCCCGCACGGCGCGCAGCTGTTTGTAGCTGGGTTGCACATAGCCGGTGTCATCGATGGCGCGGCTTTGCAGCAGGACCGGTTTGCCGTCCCACACCCAGTTCAAGTTGAAGCGCGTCAGGCACTTGTCCAGCACCGGGGTCTCGAGCCGCGCACTGCGCCAGTTGCGCCCGCCGTCGGTGGACACGTCCACGCGCTTGACCCGTCCCTTGCCCGACCAAGCCAGCCCGGTGATGTTGTAAAAGCCCTTGTCCAGCAGCACCTGGCCGCCCGAAGGCGTGGTGATCACGCTCTTGCATTCTTGCGTGCTGGTGTACTGGCGGTGCAGGCCACCGGGCATCAGGTCAACGTAGTGGATGTCCTCGTCCTTGCTGCCGTAGGGCTTGTCGCCGACCTCGATGCGGCGCAGGTACTTGACCCAGCTGACGCCCTGCACACCCGGCACCACCAAGCGCAAGGGGTAGCCGTTTTCGGGCCGCAGCATTTCGCCGTTCTGGCCATAGGCGACGAAAACTTCGCCGTTCTCAACCAGTTCCATGGGCAGCGTGCGTGTCATCGACGAGCCGTCAGCGCCTTCGCCCAACACGAAACGGCCACGTTTGTAGTCGGCACCCGCCATGTCGAGCAAGATCTTCAGCGGCACGCCAGTGAATTCACTGCAGCTGAGCATGCCGTGTGAATACTGGCAGGTCGGCACCGCCACGTTGCCCCACTCCATGCCCGTATTCGCCCCACATTCGATGAAGTGAAAACGGCTCACGCTGGGCAGGCGCATCAGCTCATCCAAGGTGAAGACCTTGGGCGTCTTGACGATGCGTTCGTCCGAGCCATTGATCATCAAGCGGTGCTTGGACGGGTCCACATCCCACCAGCCCTGGTGGTGGCGCTCAAAGTGCAAGCCCGCAGGTGTGACGATGCCAAACAGCGACTGCAAGGGCGCGAAGGACACCGAGGCCTGCGTGGTCTGCGTCAAGCCAGGGCTTTGGCGCCGCTGCACATTGGCTTCGAACTTCGACGGCTTGCCGTAGCCGTCGGTGGCCACCGGCTGGCCCAGCCCCAGGCTGTGTTCGGGCAGCACCAGGATGTGGGGATCGCCACCGTCGCTGGGCACCGGGTTGGACGTGGCCGTCGCCAATGGCAAGCTGCTGGCTGCACCGGCCGCACCTGCTGCACCCACCGCAGCCGCAGCAACGAATGCGCTGCGCATGAAGTCACGGCGCCCCTGTTGGCCCTGTGCAAAAACTTGGCGGATGCCCGCAGGGTTGAGGAAGTTTTCCGGGGCCTTGATCAGGCGGCCCGAAGGCTGGCTCTGCGAATCCACTGCCTCTCCTTGTCGTTGGGCGCCCGCGCACTCAAATACACTCTGCATAACACTCAAGCATCATATAATTGCACTCTTATGAATGAAAGTCCAGCACCCACAAACCCGACTGCGCCAGCGTCGGTGCGGCTGCGCACTGAACCCACTTGCCAAAGAGAACTTTCATGACGATCAACTGGCTGGCCTTCACACCCTGGAGCGCCTTGATCGGCGGCCTGGTCATCGGCCTGGCCACCGCCCTGTACCTCTTGGGCAACGGCCGCGTCGCGGGCATTGCCGGCATCGTCGCCAGCCCGCTGCGCGCCTTGCTCAGCGGTGGCAGCCTGGCACCTGAACAGACGCGGCTGCTCTTCATTGGCGGCCTGCTCATCGCGCCCTGGCTGTGGAGCGCGGTGGCGCCGCTGCCCAGCATGCAG
>JANNEX010000645.1:0-19180 GCA_031379155.1 Rubrivivax sp. | reverse complement strand
ATGTAGCTTTCGCCCAGCTTGGCCACGCGGCCCACCACACCACCGGCGATGACCACCTCGTCGCCCTTGGCCACGGCCTCGATCATGGCCTTGTGTTCTTTCTGCTTTTTCATCTGCGGCCGGATCATGATGAAGTACAGCACCACGAACATCAGCACCAGGGGCAGCAGGCTGAACAGGGAGGATTCAGTGCTGCTGGCGGCGGCAGCGGCGGGGGCGGTTTGGGCGAAGGCGGAGGAGATGAACACGGCGGGATTCCTGTACGAGAAGAGACCGGGGCACCTGACGCAACTGTGGCCAGGCAACTGGCTAGTTTAACTTTGGCCGTCGGCGCCATCCGTCTTGCCCCGCGCACCGCGATTCCCAGCCTCGCCTGGTCTGACTTTGGGCGGTGACAGGGCCGCTTCTACTCGGGCACAGAGGTTTCGGGACTTGATGAAAGCGATGGATTCGGCCCGAGGGCAAGGCGCAAACCACAGCAATACCCGCAGGTATTGCGGGGATTTGCAACGCCGCCATCGGGTCGAAGACGCGCTTTCATGTTTCGAAATTTCTGTGTCGGAGTACCAGTGCGTGGGATGTCGGAGTGTGGCCACAAGGCTCGCCTACGCGGGCGCTTGCGGTGTCACCCTGAACAGGCTGGTCGGGCCGCCCAGCAGGGCCTGGATTCGTGTCCGGCAGCGCAGGCGCAAAGCGCGCTGAGCGCAGGCCTGTGGCTCGAAGGCCGCAAACTTCAGATCAGCATTTCAGCGCAAGCAGGGTGGCCCAAAAACGCTTGCGGGCTGGCGCTGGCGCCGTAGGCCCCGGACTGGAACACGACCACCAAATCGCCCACCTCAGCCGCAGGTAAATTCATGCGGTCGGCCAGCAGGTCCAACGGTGTGCACAGCGGGCCCACCACCGAGGCGACTTCGAGCCCGGCCGATGCTGGCTTGTTGCCAATGGTCACCGGGTAGTTCTTGCGTATCACCTGGCCGAAGTTGCCTGACGCCGACAGGTGGTGGTTGAGCCCTCCGTCGGTCACCAGATAGGTCAGGCCACGCGAAGTCTTGCGGTCAACAACACGTGTGACGTAGACGCCCGCTTCGCCCACCAGGTAACGCCCGAGTTCGATGACCAGTCTGGCCTGCGGCAGCTCAAGCCGCGCTCGTGCGCTCAGGGCGCTGAGGTTTTCGCCGATGGGCGCCAGGTCCAGTGGCTTTTCGCCCGGAAAATAGGGGATGCCAAAACCGCCACCGAGATTGAGGAACTGCACCGGCGCAGGCGCAGCTTGTGCCAGCCGCAGCGCCAGCTCGTAGCTCTTGCGCTGAGCCTCGCAGATGGATTCGGCACGCAAATTCTGCGAGCCAGCAAACAAGTGAAAGCCCTCAAAGGCCAGTGATTCGCGGCCGACAAAGCCCAGCAGTTGAGGCACCTCTTCGGCGTCGATGCCAAACTGCTTGGGGCCGCCACTCATCTTCATGCCCGAACCCTTGAGTTCGAAGTCGGGGTTCACGCGCACCGCCACGCGTGCCGGCAGCCCCAGTTCCTGCGACGCGCGCGCCAGCACCGGCAGCTCGCGCGCCGATTCGACGTTGACCAGCACGCCGGCCGCAACGGCCTGACGCAATTCAATGTCGCGTTTGCCCGGTCCGGCAAAGCTGATCTCGGCCGGATCGGCGCCGGCGTCCAGCGCCACCGCCAACTCGCCCGCCGACGCCACGTCGATGCCGTCCACCAATGTGGCCATCAGCGCCACCACGGCAGGCATGGGGTTGGCCTTCATGGCGTAGTGCAACTCGATGACCGACGGCAGCGCGGCGCGCAACTGTGCCACCCGGCCGCGCAGCAAGCTGCGGTCGTAGGCATAAAAAGGGGTGCGCCCGACGATGGCCGCAACGTGAGACAGCTTGCGGCCGCCGATGGTCAATTCGCCGTCCCGTCGGGGAAAGGCGGTCATCGGCGCGTGCTCGGGGGGTGACTGCTTGACGACGTTTTCCATCTTGATCCACTCATCAACTCGGTTAGCCAGGCTGGCTTAGGGTGCCGGTGCAGGTGCAGGACTGCGGCTCATCAAGCGCTGCCTTGCGATGCCCGCCACTTCCTTGACCGTGCGCAGCGCACCACGCCAGGTGCGTGGGTTGCAGGCCACGACGCCCACGCGCTGGCGGCGCTGCGTGACCCAGGACTGTTTGTAGGCATCGTCACCCGTCAGGTAGTCGATCTCATGCACGCGGTCATGGTCCAGCGCGTGCTGGAAGAGAAACGCCGACAGCACCGTGCCTGCAGACAATTTGGCATGGGCTTCGTCATAGGCCAGCTTGTAGATGTAGGCGCGCCGGTTGACCGTGAACCAGAACTGCGCCGCCACGGGCACGTCGCCCCACCACGCCAGGCCCAGTCGCAACCAGCCGCGCTCGGCGCAGGCCAGCGCCCAGCCCGGAACAAAGCCGGGATAGGGCTCGGGGCGTTTCCAGCTCTTGGCGTAAATGTGTTCGTAGGCTTGCATCGCGGCGGCCACCTCGGCGGGGTCACGCACCAATTGCAGGTGCCCTTCTTTGCCGCCGCAAGGGCCCAGCGCGAATTTGCGTGAGCGACGCTTCCAGGTGTTGACAAGCTGGGCCGGGCGCGCCGCCATGTAGGCGTCAAAACTCAAACCGGCGCAAGGGAGATACCAGTTGCCAAAGCAGTTGTATCGGCGCGCGAACCAGCCACTGTCACGAAAGGCATGTTCGGCACAATCCGCGTCCTCGGTAGACATGGGTCCCATGTCCACCGACGCGGGTGCTGGCCGCAGACTGGCCAACTCATGCACCAATTGCTGGGGCTCGGCATTCGCATGGGCGCCCACGAACGGTGAATATTGCGATGCGTAGTAGTTTGTCAGCGCACGCCAATGCCTGTCGCCGCTGGCCTGGGTGAACAGCAGCAGCAGGGCCTGGCCATTGATGTCGCCCAGCCCAAAGCGCCACCCTGGGCTGGCCACGCTGTCCAAGAAGTGACGCTGCCATGTCGACCCGGCAAAAGGGTTGCTGGACTGGTCGAGCACGGCGGCGTGCTTGCTCACCCAGGCCTTGGCTTGCTCATGATCGGCGAGCAGGATCATGCCTGCTGCTCTGCCCACTCGGTGGCCAGCAGCTTGCGGTCGATCTTGCCATTGGGGTTGCGCGGCAACGGGCCGGGCACGATGTGAATGCCGGCCGGCACCATGTAGGCCGGCATGCGCTCGCGACAGGCGCGCAACACATCGTCGACGGCCACGCTTTGCGCGCCTGTGGGCGGCGTCGCGATGACCTGGATTTTCTGGCCCAGGGCGGGGTCGTCAACGCCGAACACGGCGGCCTCGCCAATCAAACGGCTGGCGTACAAGACCTCTTCCACTTCGGTCGGGCTGATGCGGTAGCCCGAGGTCTTGATCATCTCGTCACGGCGCCCGATGAAGTACAGGAAACCCTCGGCATCGCGGCGCACCGTGTCGCCTGAGAAGACGGCGTACTCGGGCAGCATCAGGCCTCCCGGGCGACCCGGCAGCAGCTTGTAGCGCTCGGCTGTTTTTTCGGCGTCATTCCAGTAGCCCAGGCCCACCAGCGCGCCCCGGTGCACCAGTTCTCCCGGCTCTTCGTCGTCGCAAGTCGAGCCGTCAGGGCGCAGGACCAGGATTTCTGCGTTGGGAATGGCCTTGCCGATGGAGTCGGGCCGACGGTCCACCTCTTGCGGAGGCAGATAGGTGGACCTGAAGGCCTCGGTCAGGCCGTACATCAAGAAGGGTTTGGCCTTGGGTGCACGCTGGCGCAGCAGGCCCAGAGTCTGGCCTGGCATGCGTCCGCCGGTGTTGGCAAAGTAGCGCAGGTGCTCGGTCACGCCGGCAGCCCAGTTCTGCTGCACCAGTTGCATGTACAGCGGCGGCACCGCCGTCAGGCCGGTGACCTTTTCGCGCGCCATGGCAACCAGCACATCACGTGGCAACAGGTAGTTCAAGAGCACCACGCGGGCGCCGACGTGAAAGGCTGTGGTCAACTGGCTGAAGCCGGAGTCGAAAGACAGAGGAAGCGCCGCCAGCAGCGTGTCGTGCGCGTTGTTCTCCAGGTAGCTGGCCACGCTCTTGGCCCCCGCCACCATGTTGCGATGGGACAGCACCACGCCCTTGGGCTTGCCCGTGCTGCCCGAGGTGTAGAGGATGGCCGCCATATCGGTGTCGATGACGCGGTGCCCGAAGCTGGCCGCGTTGGCCATCGCATCGGCCCAGCGCAGCACGCGCAGGCCGTCCAGCGCCGCGGCCTCGCCAGCACCGTCGGTCAAGACCACCGCCTGCAGCGAAGGGCACATGGCCAGCACTGGCGCCAACATCTGCAGCCGCTGCGCCGAGGTGAGCAGCACGCGCACATCACAGTCGCGCATGATGAAGGCCACCTGGTCGGGCTTGAGCAGCGGGTTGAGCGGCACGAAGACACCACCGGCAGCCGTGGCGCCGAAACTGGCCACCACGGTCTCGAAGCGCTTTTCCAAGAAGATGCCCACACGTTCGCCGCGCTGCAAGCCCAGGTCCAGCACGGCGCAGGCGAAGGACTCGATACTGCCGGCCAACTCTTCGTAGCTCAGGCTCGCTGCGCCCTGTGTCAAGGCCCGATTTGAAGGCTGCGCGTGGGCTGCCCTGAACACCAAGTCATGCAACAACGAGGCTTCCACACCCTGACTCGGCCAAGCCTGCGCCATTGAACATCACTCCCTGAAATTGAGACAAAAATTATGTCACCCGCACGCAGTGCACACAGGCCGCGCCGCCGCCGTGCACGCGCTGGGCGGGCAATGCAGCGTCGGAATTCACGGAGCCGCGTCGGCTTGGCAGGCCAGCGCAGAGCCCCGGCCTAGAATCCTCGCCTGCCCAGTAAATTTGCGGAAATCAGATTGCAAAGCCAACAAATCGATCTGCAAGAGACTGTGAAGTCGGTGCTGGATGAAATCCTGAGTCTGCGCGGTCGCGCAGCAAGTTTTACCAGTGACACAAGACTCCTGGGCGACCTTGTCGAACTTGACTCGATGGCCATCGCCGCGCTCATCACGAGCTTTGAAGAGCGCTTGGGCGTCGTCATGAGCACTGACGAGTTGGATGCCGATTCTTTTGCCACGGTCGGCTCACTCACCGACTTTGTGCGGCAAGCCAGCGCTGCCGGTTGAGTTGATTTCACCCGCGCATCCATTCTTTCTGGAAGGTGCGACTGGCCTGCGGCGCCTGGCGCTCTACCACGCGCCCAGCGGCACGGTGAAGGGCTGCGTGCTCTACATACACCCGTGGTGCGAGGAGATGAACAAGGCCAGGCGCATGGCCGCAGCGCAGGCGCGCGCACTGGCCCAACACGGTTACGCGACGCTGCAAGTCGACCTCACCGGCTGCGGTGACAGCAGCGGCGACTTTGGCGACGCCACCTGGGAGCAATGGATTGACGACGTCGTTGATGCCGCACACTGGCTGAGCGCCAAGCACGACGCCCGCCTGTGGCTGTGGGGCCTGCGCTCAGGCTGCCTGCTGGCCTGCGCTGCCGCCCGCCGCTTGCCGGCCTTCCAGAAGGCGCCGGGTTTTCTCTTCTGGCAGCCGGTGGCACAAGGCAAACTCATGCTGCAACAGTTTCTGCGTTTGACCCTGGCCGGTGCGCTCAGCGATGGCAGCAGCAAATCGACCATGGCTGCCTTGCGCGAGCGCCTCAACGCCGGGCAGCCGATCTGCGTCGCCGGCTACGACGTCAACGCCGCGTTGGCAGCCGGGCTCGAGTCCGCGACGCTGGCGCCCGCAGCCCCGGGCACGTCAGCCCCAGGCACCGCCATCTTTTTCGAGATTTCTGCCAGCGCCGATGATCGACTGTCCCCGGCTTTCGCCAACCTCATTGAAAACTGGCGTGCCGCCGGCCACCGCGCCAGCGCGGTCAAAGTCCAAGGCCCGGCCTTTTGGCAAACCACCGAAATCGAAGATGTGCCTGCGCTGCTGGATGCCAGTCTGGCCGGCCTGCGGCTGGCGGCCGTGGGCTGAGCGATGACAAGCCAAGCCTGGACCGAAGAGCCGCTGCGCCTGCCCTGTGCCGGCGAATCCTTGCTGGCCGTACTGTCGCTGCCGGCCCAGGGCAAACCGCGCGGCGGCGTTGTCATCGTGGTTGGCGGCCCGCAGTACCGCGCCGGCAGCCATCGCCAGTTTGTGTTGCTGGCGCGCCGGCTGGCCTCGGGCGGCTACGCCGTGCTGCGCTTTGACGCCCGGGGCATGGGCGACAGCACCGGCGCCGTGGCCTCGTTTGACGAGCTCGATGCCGATGTCGATGCCGCCGTGCAAGCCCTGCGCGCGCGCTGCCCGGGGCTGCCAGGCGTGGCGTTGTGGGGGCTTTGTGATGGCGCCTCGGCGGTGATGATTTACGCCCAAGGCCGGGCATCAAGTTCGGTGCAGGCGCTGGCCGTGGCCAACCCCTGGGTGCGCAGCGGCGAGACGCACGCCCGCGCCCACGTGCGCCACTACTATCCCGACCGGCTGTTGCAGCCTTCCTTCTGGGTCAAATTGATCTCAGGCGGCGTGGCGCGCCGGGCTGCGGCGGACTTTGCGCACAACGTCTGGCACGCGCTGCGCAAGGGGCAAAGGCGCGAGCGCATGGGGTTTCAACAGCGCATGGCCGCAGGCTGGTTCAACTTCAAAGGGCCGATCCTGCTGCTGATGAGCGAAAACGATTACACCGCACGCGAATTTGATGATGTCACGGCCTCCGCTCCCGAATGGCGCGGCGCCATGCAACGACCCATGCTTGACCGCGTCGACCTGGCGGGCGCCGATCACACGTTTTCCGATGCCGTGGCCCGCCGTGCCGTCGAAGAGGCCACGCTGAGCTGGCTTGCCCACGCGCTGGGCAGCCAAGAGCCGGCTGCGGCTGCGTCATCTTGAGCACAGTCCGTCGCTCGCTGGCCTACTCTGCGCTGGACAGCTATGTCGCGCTGGTGCTGCAAATTGTCAGCACCGTGGTCGTGGCCCGCATCCTCACGCCCGAGCAGGTGGGCATCTTCGCCGTGGCCGCCGTCTTCGCTGCTCTGGCCAGCACCTTTCGTGACTTCGGTGTGGGCGAGTACCTGATCCAGGAAAAGAACCTCACTCCAGAGGTGCTGCGCGCGGCGCTCACGGTCAACATCGGCGTGTCCTGGATCATGGCGCTGCTGCTGCTGGTGCTGGCGCCCTTCGCCGCCGATTTCTACCGCACCGCCGGGGTGGCGGATGTGATGCGCGTGCAGGCGGTCAACTTCGTGCTCATCCCCTTTGGTGCGGTGACCATGGCGTGGTTTCGTCGCGAGATGAATTTCAAGCCCATCTTCCTTGCCGGGCTGGTGGCCAACTGCGTGTCCTTCGCGGTGGTGCTGGCGCTGGCGCTCAATGGCTTTGGCTACATGAGCCTGGCCTGGTCTTCACTGGCCGGGGTGGTGGCCACAGTGATGACATCGCTGGCCCTCAGGCCCAAGGGCTTTCCTCGGCGCCCGGGCTGGCGCGGGGTGGCCAAGGTGTTTCACTTTGGCAAGTTCGCCAGCGGCGTCTACATCTTCGGTCAGTTGGGCAAAGGCGCGCCCGAGATGATCGTGGGCAAGGCCGCAGGCATGGCCGACGTGGGCATGTTCAGCCGCGCACAGGGCCTGGTGGAGATCTTCCATCGGCTGGTGCTGCGCGCGGTGTTGCCGGTGTGCTTGCCGTTTTTCGCCAAGGGCGTGCGCGAGACCGGTTCGCCCAAGGCGGGCCTCTTGCTTTCCATCACTTACGTCACAGCGGTCGGCTGGCCCTTCCTGGCCTTCATCGCCCTGGCCGCCTTTGCCGCCGTGCGCCTGATCTACGGCACCCAGTGGATGGCCGCTGTGCCGCTGGCCAAGCTGCTGTGCGCTGCCGCTGCCGTGGAACTGGTCTATGTGGCCTCCAAAGAAGCTTTGCTGGCCAGCGGCCTGGTCAAGCCCAGTTCGGTGCTGCAAATCGGCATCCAGCTGCTGCGCGTGGCCGGCCTCTTGGCGGTAGTGCCCTGGGGCCTGGAAGGCGCGGCCTGGGGGCTGCTGGTGGCTGCCGTGTTGGGCACCTGGCTGTCGCACCACTTCTTGGCGCGCCACCTCGGGTTGCGTCTGCGTGAGGTCAGCGGCGCGCTAGCCTCCAGTGCGCTGTTGACGCTGCTCAGCACGGCTCCTTTGGCGGCTTACACCGCCTGGCATCCGCTGGACGAAAGCAACTACCTACCGGTGGCAGGTGCGGCCGGCGTGGCCGCCGTGCTGCTGTGGGTGCTGGGGCTGAGGATGACACGCCATCCGCTGTGGCCCGAGCTTGTTGGCGGCGCGCAAGCGGTCCTCAAACGCCTGCGTTGATGTCTGGACCAAAGATTAGCCAGCCGACTTGGGCAGTTAGGCACACTGGCGCCGCAACGCCGTAACGGACAATCTTGGGCTGACATGCGCATCCTCTATCACCATCGCATCGCCTCGCGTGACGGGCAAGTGACCCACATCGAAGAGATGATTGCGGCACTTACCGCCCTGGGCCACGAAGTCAGGCTGGTAGGCCCCGAGGTCCACCACGGCGACTCGGGAAAAGGCGGCAGCGCCGGCTGGGTGGGGCGGCTCAAGGCGCTGTTGCCGGGCATTGCCTACGAACTGGCCGAGGCGGCCTATTCAGCCGTCGCCTTCACCCGCCTGTACAAGGCCGTGCGTGAATTCAAGCCCGACGTCATCTATGAGCGCTATGCGCTGTACCAACCCGCCGGCGTCTGGGTCAGCCGTCTCACGGGCATTCCCTTGCTGCTTGAAGTCAACGCACCCTACGCCCTGGCGCGGCGCAAGTACGGTGGCCTCAAGCTGGGCTGGCTGGCCGACCTGTTCGAGCGCTTCACCTTCAAAGGCGCCACCCGTGTCTTTCCGGTGACCCAGGTGTTGGGCGACATGCTGTGCGAGATGGGCGTCAAGCGTGAACGGGTTCAGGTCATTCCCAACGGCATCAACCCGCGCGACTACAGCCAACTGCCCAGCCAGGAAGAGGCCAAGGCGCAACATCGCTTGCAGGGGCGACTGGTGATCGGCTTCATCGGCTTCGTGCGCGAGTGGGACCAGTTGCACCGCATCGTCGATTGGCTTGCCCGCCGACCCAAGGACGATTCGGCCTGTCTGGTCATCGTCGGCGATGGCCCCGTGCGCGGCGAACTTGAACAGCAAGCCGCCGCGCTGGGCATTGCGCACAAGTTGCACTTCACCGGCGTGGTGGCGCGCACCGCGGTGCCCGCCGCAGCCAGCGCTTTTGACATCGCCTTGCAGACTGCGCTTGTGCCCTACGCATCGCCGTTATGCCTGTTTGAATACATGGCGCTGGGCAAGGCCATTCTGGCGCCCGACCAAGCCAATCACCACGAGGTTCTGGCCCGGGGCATCGACTGCGACATGTATGACACGCAAGACGGCCAGGGCGTCGAATCGGCTCTGGACCGCCTGGCCGCAGACCCGGCACTGCGCCAGCGCCTGGGCGCTGCGGCTCGCCGCGCTCTTGACCAGCGCGGATTTGTCTGGAGCAGCAATGCCCAGCGCGTGACCGCAGCCGCGCAGGCTGCTCTGCAAGACCGCGCTGCCCGCGCCTGAGGCGCCAAGCGCGCGCGCACGCCAACCCACCACATATCCATGCAATCTCAAAGCGCTCCTGGCCCTGCCACAGCCAACCTCCTTGTCATCGGGCGGCCCCGTTTCGACCCCGCCGACGTGCCTGTAGGCACTGAAGCCGCCGCGGCCTGGGCCAGTTTGCTGCAACGCTTTGGACCAGCCGCTGCCGCCGCCAGAATCAAGGGCGATTTTGCGCTGGCACTGCGCCAACCAACGGGGCGCTGCGTGCTGGCCGTAGACCACTTCTCAGCCCAGACCCTGTGCTGGCGGCTGCGCGACGGCCGCTTTGAGTTTGCCGAACGCGCCGACCAATTGGGCGACGCTTCGTCGCTGGACGCCCAAGCACTGTTCGACTATCTCTACTTTCACGTCATCCCATCACCGCGCACCGCCTTCGCAGACGTTCAGCGCGTGCCCCCGGGCCATGTCGTGGTCTACGAAAACGGCCAGGTCACCGTGCAGCCCTACTGGTTGCCCACTTTTCGCGAGCCGCGCCGCCCTTCGTTTGAGCTGCACCGGGCCGAGTTCAAACGCCTGCTGCAAGCCGCCGTGGGCCATCAGCTTGACGGCACGCGTGCGGCTTGTTTTCTCAGCGGCGGCACCGACAGTTCCACCGTGGCCGGCATGATCGGTGCCGCCAGTGGGCAGGCGGCAGCGACTTACTCCATCGGCTTTGAAGCCGAGGGCTACGACGAGATGGAGTTCGCCCGCATCGCGGCGCGCCACTTCGGCACCGAGCACCACGAGTACTACGTGACGCCCGAGGACCTGATCACCAGCATTCCCAGCGTGTCGGGCTGGTACGACGCACCCTTTGGCAATTCATCGGCGCTGCCGGCTTTTTACTGCGCGCAACAGGCCCGCAAAGACGGTGTCACGCGCATGCTGGCTGGGGACGGTGGCGACGAGTTGTTTGGCGGCAATACACGCTATGCCACGCACAAGCTGTTTGCCCAGTACCACCGCCTGCCCGGCCCGCTGCGGCGCGGCTTGATGGAGCCTGTGTTCGGCATGCCCTGGGTGCAGTCAACACCCGGACTCAAACGGGGCAGCGGCTACATCCGCCAAGCCAATACGCCACTGCCCGCACGCATGCAAGTCTTCAATCTCTTGCGACGGCTGGGTTATGCCAATGTGCTAACGCCAGAATTCCTGGCACAAGTGCAGGTCCAGGGCGTGGAGCAGCAGCAGCAAGAAGTCTGGACACAGGTGGCGGCCGAGCACGAGATAGACCGCCACCTGGCCTATGACTGGCGCTACACCTTGGCTGAAAGCGACCTGCCTAAAGTGCGCGGCACGACACAGATGGCCGGTGTGTCGGTGGGTTTCCCCATGCTCGACGACGATTTGGTCGACTTCTCGATGCGCCTGCCGCCGCAGTGGAAACTCAAGGGCTTCAAGCTGCGCTGGTTCTTCAAAGAAGCGCTCAAAGACTTCCTGCCTGCCGAGGTCATCAGCAAGAAAAAACAAGGCTTTGGGCTGCCCTTTGGGGTTTGGGCGGCACGCCATGCGCGGCTCAAGGCATTGGCGGTGGCGGGTGTCGAGGGCATCAGCCAGCGTGGCCTCATCCGGCGCGACTTTGCTCGCCGCCTGATCGACCAGCACCTGCCCGAGCACCCCAGCTACTACGGCACTATGGTCTGGATACTGATGATGCTGGAGCACTGGCTGCAAGCTCACGCAGCCGACTACCGCCTGCGCTGACGGGTGACACCCGTGGGTGGTGTTGAGCGCTCGCGCCTATGCGGCGCGTCTGTCTGTCACGCCTATCAATCGCGCCAGGCCGCCAGCGCTTGCAGCGTCATCAGGCGGTTCATCTGGTCCAGCCGATTGAGCGCCGCCGGATTGAGCCAGTCCTTGTTCGGTGCATCGCCCAGCGCTTCGCACCACTCGGGCGGCGCAGTCACGGGTTTGACGCGGCCCAGCAGACGTTGAACCTTCAACGAGTAGTGGCGCACGGCCACCGGCCGGTACACCGTGAGCGCGACATTGAGGCGATGGCGCCACGTGGGCCCGCGGTCAAATTCAAACCCGTAAGCGCTGGGGCCGGCGGCCACCTGCGGCGCCAGGCGTGTGATGACGGCAGCCTCCATGCGCCCGCCTTCCTTCCACGCGATGGGTATGGCGGCTGCCATCTTGACGAGTCTGGGCGTGACGATGGGGGTCATGAATGCGCCATAACGCGCGGCCACCGCGTTGTTGCGGCCCATCCACCAGCGCAGGCGAAACAGCGTGTAGACAAGTTCAACTTCGGTGCGCGACAGCACTTGCGCGCGCGCTGCGGCACTGCCGCTGTCGCGCCCCAAGGCCTGCAAGATCTTGTCCTCGAGCGAGGCCACAAAAACGGCGCGGTCGTCGGCATGGCTGAAAACTTCGTCGAACCAGCCTGAGTAAAACGCGGCCACCACTTCAGCGGCGGTGAAGCTGCGCGAGGGCAGGTAAAAGAAATTGCGCAAAATCTCACCGCCGCCACCGTTGAGGTTGAGGCGGTCGTCGGCGACTTGCAGCCTGCGTGTGGCTTCGTCGCTGCCACGGTTGAAGATGCCGTCCAGCGGCAGGCCATCGAAGAATTGTTGGTTGTGGCGCAGCAAGGCGGACGTGATGGCAGGCCGCTGTCGTTCCAGCGCCGACTTCTCGAAGGTTTCGATGGGACGCCCAAGGCGACCCGCCACCGCGCGCGCCACCACCACGTCCTCGTCGCCCGCGCGGCCATAGACGTAGAGACGCGGTTGCTCTTGAACGTGGTGCAACGCCGCCAGCAGCAGGCGTGAATCAAAGCCGCCCGACAGCGCCATGCCCATGCGCCCGCCCCACCCCGCTTTGAGGTGGCCGAACTCTTCAGTCAGTTCACTGCAAGTCTGCCGCACGGCCTCTTCTGCGCTGGCTGGTGCCTGCCCCGACAGCAGGCGCGATGGCGGATGCACGATCACAGAACGTCCACTGCGCAAATCCAGTGCCGCCGTGGGGTCCAAGGCCCGCAGACCGTCTATGGGCGTTTCGCAACCGTGGGTGGCGCCAAGCAGCACGTATTCCTGCGCACGCAATCGGTTGATGCTGGCGTGTGTCATCGAAGCGCGGCACACCAGCAGCGACGTTGACAAGATGCCGCTGCCCTGTGCCGCATACACCTTGCCCAGCCCCAGTGCATCGCCCAGCAGCCAGACACCGTCCGCGCGGCCCAGCAGCAGTACGCAGGAGCCAGAAATCTCGTCCCAAGGGAGGCTGTCTATCGGGCCCGCATGGGCCAGCAGCCGGCGCAAGGCCTGCGCACCCGTGCAACCTTTCCAGTGGAAAGCGCCGACCGATGCCGCGAAGTGCGGCCCCTCTTCAACCCAGGCGCCGCTGCCTGTCGGTTGGCCTGGCGTGGCGAAGAACCAGACCTTGCCACCCGGCCAGACGGCAGTCTGCGGCTGGACAAAACCCTGGGCTAGCGCCTGGGCGAGCGCGCGCTGCGCCGCCGCGTCGGGGGCCAGCACCGCAGCAGGGCCGGCAGCGGCCATGACGAGCAGACTCATGCGCGCTGCGGCTGTGCGGGTGAAATGAGGCTGACCCCGGGGTCAGAAAGCCGCATCGGCTCAGCGTGCGACGGCCGAAGCCGCTGCGGCAGGCCCACGCGCCGCCACCGCAGCCGAAGCGGCTGTCGACCCGCCTTTGCCTGGCTTGGGCGGTGCTGCTGCGGAATGACTGGCCCGCACCGGCGCCTTGCGCGCCGCCGCCTGCAGCGCCTTGTGCTGACGCTGGAGTTCAGCGTCATCGGGCAGCGCCTTGACTATCGGCTCGACGTATTCAAGCCCTTCCTTGGCCTTGCCCATGGAAATCAACACCGCAGCCCAACGCACATAGGGCGGCCAGTAATCCGGCTTGGATTTGCGCGCGGCTTCAAAGGCTTCTAAGGCCTGGCTCATGGCGCCGAGTTCGACGTAGGCTTCGCCCATGCGGGTGAACACTTCTGGCGTCAATGGAAAGTCAGGCGTGGCGTTGGCAATCACGTACTGGTAGTCGCCGATGGCCCCTTCGATCAGGAAGCGCTTGGTGTTGGCATCGATACCCGCTGCCCTTGACCTGTGCATGCGCACCAGGGCCCAACAGTGGTGGTGTGCAGCCCAGAAGGTCTTGCCCATCACGCTGACCCAGTAAGGGGCGCGGGGCGAGGTGTTGAAGTACGCGTCGCCATAGCCAAAGCTCTGCGCGTCTTTGCACCACACGGGCAGCAGCGCGATCTCGCCGGCCGTCATGTTGCGCGGCTCGTTGTCCGCCATCACCGCCTGACCGGCGCCGAGCAGCGAGCAGCAGAGGCCCAAACGCATCCATTTGCCAAGGCTGCCAGCCATGAGATGCATGATGTCCGTCCTGTTCTGGAGTAAGCGTCTATCGGTCTATCGGTCTATCGGTCTATTGGCCTGTCGGCCGCTCGGGCCATCAGGCCAGTCGCGCGCGAAGCCAATCGAAAGAGGTCAGCCGGTGCGCGACCATAGCGCCATGGCGCGCGATTGTCTCCGAGACGCGGCGCACCGGCACTGGTGGCCTGATGACGCTGGCGTCGATGTGGCTTTGTTCACGCCGGTGAAATCAGCAGGCGAAGACGGTCCACGCTGGGCGCCTGCACCGGCAAGACCAGCGCCATGACCCGCTGGGCTTCCCAGCGCAACATGCCCTGGCCGCCAAAGTCAGCGGCGCCACACTGGGCAAAAAACGATCCGCTGCGATCAAAGCTTGCGCCGCGTGGACAACAAAGTTCCAGCTCGCGCGGGTCGAGCGCCAGTCCGGTGCCCGCCGCCTTGAGCCAGGCTTCCTTGCAAGCCCACAGGCCTGCGAGCCAGCGCAAGCCCAAGGGCTGTGGCAGTGACTCAAAAGTCTTGAGTTCGTGTTTGTGCAGGATGTGCGCGGCCAGGTGGGGCGCAAATCGGCACGCCGTCCACGCCTCCAGGTCCACCCCCACAGCGCGGCCGGGCGTGAGGCAGAAAACCGCAGCAGCGCCATGCGAAGAACAACTCAGGCCAAGCAGATCGCGCTGCCCAGGCGCACCCACGCGCGGGCGCCCGGACGGGTCGTGCCACAGCGGCACCTGCGCCGGCATCGTCGACAGGCCCGCACCCAACAGCTGGCGCAGCGCAGCCCTGCGCACCAAGGCGCGCTGGCGTGAGCTAGGGTTGGGCCATCGGCCCATGGCTGCGGCCTCGTCGGGTGTCAGCAGGCCTGGCCCGTCGGCGTTGGGCAAGCCATCCAACGCGCCTGGCGTGTCGCAATCGCACTCGACCAGCAGTGTGCGCTTACCGGCCAGCACCTCAGCGACAGCCGATGCCATCGCCTGGGGCTCCAGCGCCAGGCCGCAGGGCGGTATCACACGGCAGCAGAGGGGCTGGGCAGCAGCAGGTTCCCCAGGCGTTGCTCAGGGCCCTGGGCCAGCGCCATGACCAGTTCCTGGTAGTCCGCCAGCAAGCGCACTGCGGTGTCGGGCGCACAGCGTTTGCGGTCGTACACCAGCGTCAACTTCAACTCTGGCTCAAGCGTGGCAAACAGCGTGAAAGCAAACAGCGGTTGGGTCTGGTAGACCGCACTGCCAGGGGTCAAGCCGGGCACCGCGCAGGCCGACAGGTCATGGCCAGCGTAGTTGCCCACCACCACCAGGGTGTCGAACATGGGCCGCTTGTCCAGCGGCACGTCGCTCCACTGCTGTATCTGGCCCAAAGGCGTGTGCTCGTGCTCGCGAATCTCGGCCATTTGCAGCTGCATCAAGCGCAACCAGGCCGCGGCCTCGGTGTCGGCCGCGACCTGGGTGCGCAAGGGCAATGTGGCGGCCACCAAACCCCTGACCGTCTCGATGCCGCTCATGGCCCCCTGGCGGCCCGACGCCACGCTGCCCAGCACGACATCGCGCGCGCCACTTTCACGGCACAGCAAGAGGGCCCACGCGCCGTGCAGCACGGTGCTCAGCGTGAGGCCGTGACGGCGGATGCCGCCCAGCAGCAACTGGCGCGCGCCAGCGTCTTGCACCCCAGTGCTCCAGCCATGCGAGATCTCGTGCATGGACGGTGGTGTCACGCCAGGCGAAGCGTCGTGGATGCTGACCGGATTTGAATAACCCGCCAGTTGTGCGCGCCAAAAAGCTTCGCTGTCATGGCCGGCCTGCGCTTCGGACCAGACCACAAAGTCGCGGTAGGGCTGGCAAACGATGGGCGGCGGCGCCTGGCCCGCTTGCAGCGCCGCGTAGCTGCGCAACACGTCACCCAGCACCAGGGGTTCGGCCCAGCCGTCCAGTATCAGGTGGTGATAGGTCCACAGCATGTGCCAGCTAGTTTGGCCCCGGCGCATCAGCGTCACCCGCATCAGCGGCGGGCGTTTGAGGTCAAAGGCCTTGGCCCGGTCTTCGGTGGCGAGCACGGCAATTCGCTGGTCCTGCCTTTGGGGCGCCAGTTCACGCAGGTCCAACAGTGAAGGCTCCAGCGTGGCGCGTTTGACCACCGCCTGCAAGGGATGCGGCGCACCACGCCTAACCACCGCAGTGCGCAGCGAGTCCACCTGTTGAATGACGTGCTGCCAGGCAGCCGCAAAGGCCTGCGTGTCCAGCGCGCCGTGCAATTCAAGGCCGACTTGCTCGACGTAGGCGCCGGAATTCTTGGGCACCAGCAGCGACTGGTAGTAGATGCCCCGCTGGGTGGCGCTCAGCGGGTACACGTCCACCAGTTCAGGCAGCAGGGGCGTGAGGGCGTCGCGCCAGCGGGCCACGTCCCAGGCCGGGGCGGGGGCGGCTGCGACGGGCGCCGCCACTGCGTTGGCGGGCTCGCGCCGGGCGCCCAGATGGGCGGCCAGCTCGGCCACGGTCGGGTGCTTGAACAGGTCGCGCGGCGCCAACTCAAAGCCCTGGCCACGCAACGCCGCCACGACATGGATGGTGAGGATGGAGTCGCCACCGATCTCGAAGAAATTGTCGTGCAGGCCAACCCGTGCAGTGCCAGTGACACTCTGCCAGACCGCCGCCAGGCGGCTTTGCACGTCATTGACCGGTGCCACGTAGTTGGCAGAAGCCTCGGCAGGCGCTTGCATGCGGCCCAGCGCGCGGCGGTCGACCTTGCCCAGCGGCGTCAGCGGCAGTGCGCGCAGTGGCATCAGGCTTGAAGGCACCATGTGCTCGGCCAACTCGGCCCTGAGGTACTGGCGCAGCTCAGTAGCACCAACTGGGCCAGCCGGAGCCGTTTTGTGCGGCACGTAAAAACCGACAAGACGGCGCGTCCCGGCGCCGTCTTCGACGACCACGACCGCCGCATCCTGCACATCGGGATGGCGGTTGAGCACTTCTTCGATCTCACCGGGCTCGACACGGAAGCCGCGCAGCTTGACCTGCTGGTCGATGCGGCCCAGGAATTCGATGACCCCGTCGGGCAGCCAACGGCACAGGTCGCCAGTGCGGTACATCTGACCCGTGGCCACTTCGGGGAAGGGGCAGGCGACAAAGGCTGCTGCGGTCTTTTCAGGCTGGTTCCAGTAGCCTTCACCCACGGCCACGCCGGCAATGCACAACTCGCCGGGCACACCCACGGGCAGGGCTTGCAGTTCGCGGTCGAGCACAAAAATGCGCACATTGGGCAATGGCTGGCCAATGGGCGTCACGGCAAAGCGGTGCGCAATGGGCTCGCGCAACACCAGCAAGGTCACGTCGTCAGAGGTCTCTGTCGGACCATAGGTGTTGGCCATGGGCACGCCAGGGTGCAGCGCGAGCCAACGGTCGACAAGCTCACCGGGCAATGCCTCGCCGGTGCACATCATGGAGCGCAGCGCAGGCAGCCGCCTGGCCTCAGCGGGCAACGATTCCAGGTGGTCGAGCAGGGCGCGCAACACCACAGGCACGGGTTCGGCCACGGTGACATCGTGCTCGCGCATCAGCGCCAGCAGGGCGACCGGGTCAACCACCGTTTCATAGTCGGCAATCACCGTAGCGCCGCCGCGCAACACAGGCGCCATGAACTGCCAGACCGAGATATCTGACGAAGAGGCTGCGGTCTGCAAAAAATTGAAGGCGCCGCCAACCCCGATGCCGTCGAGTTCGCCAAAGAGATGGTTCAGCGCACCATCGTGGCGGCAGATCGCGCCTTTGGGCCGGCCGGTCGACCCTGAGGTGTAGATCATGTACGCACGGTCGCTGCCCTGGATGCCTTGCTGCGGGTTGGCTGGCGACGCAGCGTCAAGCTGCAAGGGCCCCAGGGTCGTGAGGCCCGCACGCTGGGGCATCACCGCGCCCGGCAGCGGGCCATTCAACGACACCAGCACATGCAGGCTTTCGCAGCCCACGATGGCCTCAGCGAAGCTGGCGCAGAGCGCCGCGTCGGTGATGAGGAAGCCGGCTTGGCTGTCTTGCAGCATGTAGGCAATGCGCTCACGCGGATAGGTCGGGTCCATGGGCACATAGGCGCCCCCAGCCTTGAAGACAGCGAGCATGGAGACCACAAATTCGCCACTGCGCTGGAGCAAGATGCCGACGAAGTCGCCCTTGTTCAGGCCCTGCGCCAGCAAGGATTGGGCAAGGCGATTGGCACGCGCATTGAGCTCGGCATAGCTCAGCCTGACACCGCCATGCACCACCGCTGTGGCTTGGGGCGTGCGCACAACCTGGGCTTCAAACAGCGAGTGAAAAGACTCGTGCAGCGGGTAGGCCGCCGAACGCCGGTTGAATTCGACCAGCACCTGGCGGCGGGCAGCGGCGTCCAGCAGTTGCATGTCGCGCACCCTGCGGTCGGCCAAAGAGGCAGTGCCTTCGCCCAACTGCTGCGAGATGGCGATCAACTCGGCCACGATGCGCTGCGCGGTGGCCGGCTCGTACAAGTCCTGCGCATAGCTGAGACAACCGCTGATCTTGCCGCCGCCGGTGTTGAACAAAAAGGCCGCGTCAAGCGGATAGTCCTTGAAGTTGATGCTGGCCTGCTCGTGGGCCACACACACCGCCAGGTCAAACAGCGGGTAGCGGTGGCTGCCAACCTCCTGGCCCAGCAGCTGGGGCAAGTGCCGCACGGTGCTGGAGGCATGGCTGGCCATGGCGTCAAGCTCACTGGCCAGGCCT
Organism: Rubrivivax sp.; assembly: GCA_031379155.1. Taxonomy (GTDB): domain Bacteria; phylum Pseudomonadota; class Gammaproteobacteria; order Burkholderiales; family Burkholderiaceae_C; genus Rubrivivax. Next base: position 519 of record JANNEX010000645.1, on the reverse strand, counting down.
TGCGTGATGTCGGCGTAGCTCTGCCCGGCGCCGCAGCCCAGCGTGACCGGAATGAGGCCATGGGTAGGGCCGCCCCCATAGGCCAGGCCCAGCAGCGCCTGGTCTTCGCGCAGGTTCTTGCCCAGCAGCATGGCCACCAGGCCAGCGCACATCACCGCATCAGACAAGCCACGGGCGGGGTGCGCACTCTTGAGCACACGAACGACGTCGGTGGCCAGATCAAAATGCACATCGACATAGCGCCGCGGCACGGCCTGCGAACGCTTGCGGTCGGGCACAAAGTGCGCCCGCGGCAGATCTTCATCCACCTTGGAAAGCCAGTACAGACTGTCGCCTTGTTCGCTGTCTTTGGACGACAGGCGCTGGGTGTCGGAATCAGGGTGGGCTGCGGACATAGGTAAAGGCGGACGCGTTGGAGCCGCACATTCTCCACGCGCCGCAGGGTGGCCCGCCGGAACCCGCCGCTGCGGCGATTGCGGATTGAGCGACGATTGTCACAAGGCATGGCAAGTCATGCAC